>CAZNCO010000398.1:0-4830 GCA_964571345.1 uncultured Ohtaekwangia sp. | reverse complement strand
ATTAAATACTGATTCAATACTAAGAATCCATCTTCATTTGTGATATCTGTTCTAAATTCTGGGTTAGTATCAATGAAGGAAAGAAATTGTTTGGCACCTGACCCAGTCCATCAGATAAAGTTACAAATTCAAAGACTTACCGGTTTTGCCCAAGTTTGCATCTTTATGTAAAGGCAAATAAACTTTGATTGGCTTTATATGGCTAACGGATTTCAAATCAATCGTTACGAATTTCAAATAATTGATCACTTTACCATCTCCCTAAAAAGAAAAAAGCCATCTCCGCCTGAGATGACTTTTTAAAACACAACCCAATATTTTGAATCAACTAGTGATGCTAAGATGCCGTTGAGAAATTTTGTTTGAAACAAAGAATGAGTAAGCGTCCGGTTTGGCTGAGTAACCGGGCGAAACATTCGAAATACATCTTCCACTTCCAACATTTGCTTTGGAAGCGCAACTCATTCTGAATTTTACAATCAATGAAGAGCCAATGGTAAGCAACCCTATGGCAACAATAGGAGCCGTCAACCCAAAGCGATCTGCAATGAGGCCTGTGAGGATAGCCCCAATAGCATAGCCCAAATCCCGCCATAGCCTGAAAATACCTATGCTGCCGGGCCGTTGGTCGGGATGAGTATAATCTGAAATGGCGGCTAGAAAAGTTGGATAGACAATGGCAGTTCCTATGCCAAGCAAGGATGACAAAACCATGAAACTGGAAAACGAATTTGCCCAAATCATTCCCAGCAAAGCCATGCCTTGAATGAACATTCCCGTGAATAACAATGTCTTCTTGCAATATTTATCAGCGAGCTTACCTGAATAAAGTTGGCCTAAGCCCCACACAGCAGGGTAGGTGGCTACGATCATTCCGGTATCACGAAGATTAAAACCTTTTGCAATCAGGAGCAGCGGAAGCAAACCCCACACCATGCCATCATTCAAATTATTAACAAGCCCGGCTTGTGTGATTGAACCGAGGTTTTTGTGGTGCCACGTAGTTTCCCAAAACAATTTCTTCAGCTTCGGAATAGTACTGTAGGTGGCTTCCAGTTTCACATGGTGATGCGTGTCTTTGACAAACAACCAACTTAGCAGCAATCCGATAATGCTTAACCCTATTCCCAAATAGAATGGATACGGGCGCAGTCCATAAGTGCTTGCAATCGCTCCGGTAAGAAAAGCAACAATTGCCACGGCCACATATCCGGCAAATTCATTTAGCCCCATCGCAAATCCGCGGTCTTTCTCACCAACCAGGTCAATCTTCATCACCACAGTGCTTGACCAAGTAAGCCCCTGGTTGATCCCCAGCAATATGTTTGCGGCTATGATCCAATTCCAGTTGGGCGCATAGATAAGTAGTATTGACACGGGCAAAACAAAGAGCCACCCCGAGATGAGAAGGTTTCTACGACCAAAACGATTTGCTAATGTTCCTGTATAATAGTTGGTGATGGCTTTGGTTATGCCAAATACTACAATAAAAGAAAGAATAGCTGTCTTTGCCGCCATCCCAAAATCTGCTTCTGCAATCTGCGGAATGATCGTACGCTCCAGGCCAATCATACCTCCTACAAAAGCATTGACGATCACCAGCAACGAGAATTGCTTCCAGTTTTCTTTCAGGCCAAGTCTGATGTTTGTGTCTCTCACCGTTATCTGTCTCTTGCTTCTGATCAATTCAAAGAAACTTCAACCGGTAGTTCTCGCAACTGCCAATCGGGGAAACCCTCTTCGAGGCGGGTAGCCTTGTACCCGGCTTTACTTAATAATGCCACGGCCTCATCCGCATACACACAGAATGGTCCGCGACAGTAAGCAATGATCTCTTTTCGTTTGGGAAGTTCTTTCATGCGGTCTTTCAGCTCATCTATTGGAATAGAAATTGCGCGGGCGATGTGCCCCCTGTTATATTCTGTTTGTGGCCGCACATCCAGTATAGTGACCTTACCCGATTCAAGCTTCTTAAGAAGTTCTTCGATGGTAACTGATTCAAATTTGAATTTAGATTGCCGGAAGTCTTTTACCATCTTCCTAATCGTAGCAATGCGTTCCACTCCCAATTCGCGCAGTGCCTTCCACGCCTTGAATACATTGCCATTCGCCAACCGATAGTAGATAAAATTTCCCTGCCGATGCACGTCCACCAGTTGGGCTAGTTTCAGCACCTGCAAATGCTGAGATGCATTGGCAATGGGCAGATTAGTTTGTTCGGCAATTTTTTCTACGGAGCATTCACCTTGCGCCAGAAGTTCAATGATCTCCAGCCGATGCGGATTAGCCAATGACTTGCTCACCTTAGCAAGTTCACTATAAATGTTGTCTTTAAACGCCCTTTTATTCATGATGGCAATTGTTTCCGTATTACATTTATAGAAGCAAGATAGTTCAATCTATTCAATGAATTTGTTGAATAGTTGATATTCGGTTAAAAAGCCATTCTTTAGGTATTAAAGGCTAAATTAATAACCAGGCACCCATTGACGGTGAACGCAAAGCGGGAACGCGATTGTGTGGATAATAACGGTTTGGGAGATCAACGGAAATTACCGATTCATCTGCGGGCAAATTGGCGCTGAATTACGAAAGATGAGGTGACCACGGAAATTCTTCCGTTTACAAACGCGGAAAAGACTAACGTAAAAACTGGCGAACAGGAGCGAGCGAGTTAAGCCTCTACTTTTGATTTCCTGTCAATTATTGCTCTAAGGCTTCTCCTCCTCGGCCTGCCGTCATCAGCATAATAGCCATAACCTTCGGATTGCTTAACTTCATTCAGTGCCACCACCACATGTTTCATAATACCTTCGTGGCCGATTTTGTTGATAGCATGCACTTCCTTTTTGTTGCTGTAATTCAATCGGAGCAAAATCAAATTAATATCTGCATGGCGTCCAATTAAAGATCCGTCATAAACTACACCCACTGGGGAATTGTCAAAGATTACGTAGTCAAAATCTTTTTTCGCCAGTTCAATAAATGATTGGATAGAGTCTTCTGTTAACAATTCCTGCGAGTCATTGTGAATATGACCGGAAGGGATGAAACTAAGATTCGGGATTTTAGTTTGCTGAATAATTTTAGATAGCTGCGTCTTTTCCTTCAGATAGTTAACGAAGCCGGTTTCGTTGCTCACCTCCAGCATGGTATGGAGCCTTGGTTTGCGGATATCTCCGTCCACCAGCAATACTTTGTGATTGTTCATGGCGAAAATGATCGCTGTATTGAAAGCCACAAACGACTTGCCTTCTCCTGAAATATAGGAGTGCACCGCAAGCACTTTGCCATCCGTTTCCTTGAAAAAGAAATCCAAATTCCCCCTGATACCTCTGAAAGATTCTGCAATGGCAGACCGGGGAAATTCAAGCGTTGGCATTTCTGTTTTATACCGGTTGCGCGAAATGAAACCGATCACTGAAACGTCCAGCAACCTGGCAATTTCTTCAGGGTCTTTTAGTGTTTCGCTAAACACTTCCTTTAAAATAACGAGTGAGAGAGCAATGAATAACCCACCAGAAAGCCCGATGACAATGTTAAACAGAAGTACGGGGCCTAATAATATGGCGATGTCTTTATCGACTGGGTCCAGGATCTGACCATCAGGTGTATTGGAAGCTTTCGTGATCTCAGCCTCTGCTCTTCGCTGAAGCAAAAATGTATACAGTTCGTTATTTAGATCAAAGTTTCGTTTGATTCCAATCAGGTTCTGTTCTGTTTTTGGCAACTGTGATGCTTCATAATTTATTTTCCGCTGCCGCTCATCAAGCGTCTTCATCTCGAGGTTAATATTTGCAATCACGCTTTCCAGATTCTCCAAAAGGCTTTTCTGAGTAAACCTGATTTCGTTGTTAAGAGATACCAGGGTGGGATTTTTTTCTTGTACAGTATACGATAACACTTCGCGGTTGCTATACAAGTTATTCAGCTTCTTCACTGTTTCAATCAATGCCGGATCAGACAACTGCTCGATGGAAGGCGCCACAAGATCTTTGTTCTGATCGCGATTCTCGAGATAGTATTTAAGGTTATTGTATGACTCGAGTTTCAAATCAAGTTTCGCCCGATCTGATTCCACCTGTCGTAGCTTTTCCACAACCGAGCTTGCCTCCTGCCCGAGATCTACGGTTCTATTTTGAGAACGGAAACTGGTGAATTGATCTCCTGCACTTTGCAAAGAACTGTTCACCCCGGCAATCTGATTATCGATAAATTTGATCGTATTACTTGCTACGCGGTTTTTCTTCTCAAGACCAAATTGAATATACATTTTGCTCAGCTGGTCCAGATAGTCAACATCGCGCGCAAGTTGATTGGTCTTCAACTCAAGCGTGATCATGTTTGAATTCTCAGAAGCATTCGGAGAAGTGCTGGCTTTCACGACTACTTTTTCTTTGTACGCCAGCGCCATCTTACTGTAGTTATTAAACATGAGGATATAATCTGCGTTTTCGGGATGCTTTACTCCTTCCTTTTGCGAAAGCGTGAATTGAAAAAATTCATTCTTAAACGGCACTCCAAACATTCCCTCGTGGTCAAATTTTATTTTCCGGGTCACACCAAATCGCTTAATAGTTTCGTCACAGGATATGCGATAGTACTTATTGGAGGTAGGCCGGATGTGAATGGACACGTATTCTACCTGGGTAAAATCACTGGGTACTTCAAGATTGAACGGCTCATTTTTATAGAGGTCTTTTTTTCCGATCAATGTTTTCTGAAACCATGAGTAGCGCCAGTTAAAATATTTTACGGTTTGAAGATTGAGATTATACGATTGCAAAATACCCACTTCATCCTGTATCCCCGTATTTCCTTGCATGGTAC
>CAZNCO010000397.1:0-4850 GCA_964571345.1 uncultured Ohtaekwangia sp. | reverse complement strand
TGCGTCGGTTCCTTCAGGGGCATCTACTGGAACACAGGAAGCTGTTGAGCTTCGCGATGGGGCTAAGAGCGTAGAGGTTGGCAAGGGGGTTTTGCAGGCAGTAGATAATGTAAATACAAAAAGTTCTTCGGAGATCCTTGGTAGTTCGGTATTCGACCAAAGCCTTATCGATGAAGTGATGATTGAATTCGATGGCACGCACAACGAAGGAGCGCTCGGTGCGAACGCAATTCTTGGAACTTCATTAGCCGTAGCAAAAGCTGCTGCCATGGAAGCCGGACAGTCATTGTATCGTTATATTGGTGGCGTAAATGCCAACACACTGCCAGTGCCCATGATGAACATCTTGAATGGCGGAAGTCACGCAGATAACTCCATCGACTTTCAGGAATTCATGGTAATGCCAGTAAAGGCAGACTCTTTCTCACATGCGTTGCGCAAGGGTACAGAGATTTTCCACGCGTTGAAGAAAGTACTGCATGATGCAGGGCTCTCCACTAACGTAGGTGATGAAGGTGGTTTCGCCCCAAACATAAAATCCAACGAAGAAGCAATTGAAATTGTATTGAAGGCAATCGAGAAGGCCGGCTTCAAGCCAGGCGAAGACGTATTCATTGCAATGGATGCCGCAAGCTCTGAGTTCTATGATTCAGCTTCTAAGATGTACACGTTCAAGAAGTCTTCAGGTAAGAGTTTATCTTCTGCAGAAATGGTTGACTATTGGGCATCCTGGGCGCAGAAGTATCCGATCATTTCCATTGAAGATGGCATGGCTGAAGATGATTGGGACGGCTGGAAAGGCCTAACGGATAAAACCGGAAAGAAAATACAGCTGGTAGGTGACGATTTGTTCGTAACGAACGTGAAGCGTTTGCAGGATGGAATTGACAAAGGCGTTGCCAACTCTATTTTAGTGAAAGTAAACCAGATCGGTTCTCTTACTGAGACCATGGATGCAGTGAACCTTGCAAAGCGTAATTCTTATAAGAGCATTATGTCGCATCGCTCAGGTGAAACAGAAGACAGCACCATCGCTGACCTGGCTGTGGCCTTGAATTGTGGCCAGATCAAAACAGGTTCTGCTTCCCGTTCCGACAGGATGGCGAAGTACAATCAGCTTCTGAGAATTGAGGAAGAACTGGGTGAAGTAGCCTACTTCCCGGGCAAGCTACTCTAATTTAGAAATTGTTTAATAATTGAAATTTGACCCCGAAAGGGGTCAAATTTTTTGTTCTTAGCCCAATTCCACAATTGAAGGTTTGTTGAATCCTGCTTACCTTTCTTAAAAATTAGTAAAACACCCTCACCCAGACTACACAACACATGAAAGCTAAGCTAGATAATATAGACCGCAAGATCGTTGAGCTCTTGCAGGCCGATTCAAACATCACCAACGCCCAACTGGCACAAGAGATCGGACTGTCGCCAGCACCCACCCTTGAGCGGGTAAAGAAACTGGAAACCCAGGGCGTAATCAAAAGCTACCATGCAGTAATAGACCTCGCCAGCGTTGGTCTGGGGGTAAGCACTTTTGTGATGTGCACGCTCAAGGGGCATAACAAAGAGAATATAGAGAAATTTATTACTGCCATTAAGAATATAGAAGAGGTGATTGAATGCCACCATGTAACGGGCCAGGCAGACTTTATTTTGAGGGTAGTGGCACCCGATATTCCTGCATATCAAAGCCTGATGCTGGAGAAAGTGTCAAATATTGAGGTGGTTGACAGCCTGCAGTCAACTGTTATTTTATCTACTTTTAAAGACAGCAAAGTAGTGCCTTTGCCGAAAGCATGATCAGAGAGAAGTCATTGGTGTTGGATGCTGTGCAGGTCAGCCAGAAGATCAAAAGGATCGCATGCGAAATTTATGAGAATAATTTTTCAGAGAAGTCGATCGTGCTTGCCGGGATTGATGGTCAGGGTTATTTGTTCGCCCAGTTGTTGGAAAAAGAGCTGAAGAAAATCTCGCCTCTTAAAACATCACTGCTGAAGATAAAACTAGATAAGTCAGCGAAGACTCAAACGGATACAACCATTGATGGAAATCTGAAAGATGCCAGAAAGAAATGCATTGTTATCATTGACGATGTGCTGAATACCGGGCGCACTCTTGCATATGCTTTTAAACCTTTTTTAGAGATGGAGGTAAAGAAAATTGAAGTAGCTGTATTGGTGAACAGAAGCAATACGTTGTTTCCGGTGTCTCCAAAGTATACGGGCTATGAATTGGCTACCACGCTTTAAGATCATGTAGAGGTAAAGCTTGGAAAAGATGCAGCTGTTTATTTGGTGTAGTTTAAAACCAGATGCAGTCAGCATTCAAAATCTAAATTTAAAATTCTAAAACCAGATCATGTCGGTACATAAGAAAAAGGACGTGAAGCGAATAACTACCCACCAACTTCAGGAAATGAAAAACCGGGGAGAGAAAATTGCGATGCTT
This sequence comes from uncultured Ohtaekwangia sp., assembly GCA_964571345.1. Lineage (GTDB taxonomy): Bacteria > Bacteroidota > Bacteroidia > Cytophagales > Cyclobacteriaceae > ELB16-189. Next base: position 2,405 of record CAZNCO010000397.1, on the reverse strand, counting down.
ACTGCCTATGATTACAGCATGGCCAAAATCATTGACGGTGCTGGCATCGATGTGATTTTGGTGGGAGATAGCGCTTCCAATGTAATGGCAGGAAATGAAACAACTCTGCCCATTACGCTGGATCAGATGATTTACCATGCTACATCAGTTGTAAAGGCTGTGAAGCGTGCCCTTGTGGTGGTCGACATTCCTTTCGGGTATTACCAGGGCAGTTCCGGTGAAGCCTTGCGTTCATCCATTCGAATCATGAAAGAATCAGGTGCGCATGCAGTGAAGCTGGAGGGTGGAAGTGAAGTAAAGGATTCAGTACTGAGAATTTTAAGTGCAGGCGTTCCGGTGATGGGGCATTTAGGATTAACCCCTCAATCCATATATAAATTCGGAACGTATACCGTGCGTGCGCGCGAAGAGGAGGAAGCGAAAAAATTATTGGAAGATGCGCTGCTTCTGCAAGAATGTGGATGCTTTGGCATTGTCCTTGAAAAAATCCCTGCTGAGCTGGCCGGAAAAGTTTCATCTCAGTTAAGAATTCCCACCATTGGTATTGGTGCCGGGCCGGATACGGATGGACAAGTTCTGGTGATGCAGGATATGCTCGGCATCACCCAGGAGTTTAAGCCACGGTTTCTGCGCAGGTATGCCGACTTGCATTCGTCCATTACCGAAGCGGTGAGCAAGTATGTGGAAGATGTAAAGCTCAAAGACTTCCCAAACCAGGAGGAGAAATATTGAGTGGAGATGCGGAGGTTTTTCTTTTGCATCGTTTGCCTCGTCAGCTCCTCCGCAAATGCTCAAAACATTGACAGCTTAAATAATCTAATAAGCCACTCGTCAGCAAAGGACACAACCTACATTCTCAATCTGAGTGAACTTGCTTATCAGCTTTACAGCATTCACCCGGATAGTTCATTATTGCTCGCAGAGGAAGCGGAGAAATTATCACGTGAAATAGATTTTGGAAAAGGATTGGGGAGATCGATTCGCGTAAAGGGAATTTATTCTTGGACGAAGGGCAACTATGAAGAGGCGATCCGTTTTTTTCAAGTGGCGCTATCTTTTTCTGAAAAAGCAAAAGACCTGAAAGGTGTGGCGAGTTGTCAGCTTAATCTGGGTGTGGTGAATCGCAACCAAGGCAACTACCAGAAAGCAATCGAATATTTTTTTAGCTCATTAAAAATACGTGAGCAAATTAAAGATGAACAAGGAATAGCAACGTGCAATAACAACCTGGGACTGATTTACCAGGCGCTGTATGACAATGATAAGGCTCTTAAATATTTTAGCGATGCGCTCGCAGTTCAGCAAAAAATAAAAGACAAGCCCGGCATGGGCAGATCGTATCTCAACATTGGTATTGCGCTTGAAAATCTGAATCGGAAAGAAGAGGCAATCCATTTTTTTGAACACTCCTTAAAAACGGCAAAAGGAATAGGTGACCAGCGGGGGAGTGTGATGGCCATGGATAATCTTGCAAATGCATTGGTATCGGCAGGACAGCTCGAGAAAGCAAAGCAATTTTTGAACGAAGGTCTTTTGATTGCAGACCGAAATGGATTTAAGGATCGCATTGCAGATCTCAAAGAAACATATGCCTATTGCCAGAACAAGTCAGGTAACTACGCGGAAGCATTGAAGGAAGCAGCACAAGCGAAGGACCTTGCGAGTGAAATCAGAAATGCCGACATTTTAAAAGGTGCGCTCGAACAATATTCTTTGGCCGCATCTAAGTTAGGTAAGTATAAAGAGGCTCTGGAAACCCATCTTCAATACACAAAGCTAAAAGACAGTGTTTGGAATGATGAGATCAAGCGCAAGGCTCTTTCCGGAGAGTTTGAATTTAAGGAAGAGAAAATGCGAATTGAGCAGGAAAAGAAAGAGCTTGAAGCCAAGGCTAGCGAAGAGCGACAAAAACGATTGGTAAATACTTTTGGAGGGATCTCGTTTACCATAGCTGTGATTGCCATCTTCATTTATGTAAGTGGTAGAAAAATCAGAAGTCAGAATAGAGAACTGGATGCTCAACGAAAAGAGCTGGCATTGCAAAATGAAGAAATATCCTCGCAGCGCGATTTGGTCTCTCTTCAACACGCGCAGCTTGAAAAAGCGCACAAGGTAATTGAAGAGCAGAATGCAGAAATACGCATCCACAACCAGACGTTAACGGAAGAAGTTGAAAAGCGCACGAAAGATCTTATTGATTACAATCATCAGTTGGAGCAGTTTGCGTATATGGCGGCTCACAATCTTCGGGCACCTGTTGCGCGCATTTTAGGGCTGAACAATTTATTGACGGCTACTACTGAAAAATCCGGAGACAATAATCTCATTTTGCAAAAACTGGCTTCGGCTACGCATGAACTGGATTCGGTGGTGAAAGATATCAGCACGATTCTACAGTACAGACG
>CAZNCO010000396.1:0-4855 GCA_964571345.1 uncultured Ohtaekwangia sp. | reverse complement strand
AAAGGTTATGGCGTTTTGAAGGGAGGTACATCTACTGAAATGACATTGGAAATTCCGGGCAATCGCGATGATCACAGCAAAGTAGGGGCAAAGGATGAAATTGTTTCCATTACGTTGCGCACTCCTTTGAATGAAAATCAAACCGAACTAACGCATATATTTTACAGTTCACTGGCTGTTACGGATTGGCTTTGGTGGCCATTGAAAAAATTAGGCAAGCAATTTATTGGACAGGACTTGGGTGTATTTCAAAAATTGAATGAAGGGCTGCGGAGTAAACCTACGCTCATGCTGATAGGCGAGCCTGACATGCAGGCAAGATGGTACTATGAGATAAAACGCCTGTGGTTGCTCTCACAACAGAATAATCAGCCATTTGAAAATCCGATTAAGCCACAAACTTTACATTGGGTGACCTGATACCTTGGTGAATACCAAATTACAAGAATATGAACAACTGAGGTTGAAATACCTGTGGGTATTTCAATGGTTATGTCGTTGTGGTTCGCTGTTCTCAATATTGTTGATTCTGGATTTTTACCTTCCAACTGAGCAAACAAGCGAACAAATTGTTGATAGTTGGACTACTCCAATGTCACGGGGGATTCGTTCACCTTTACGAATTGTAACTGAAACTGGAAGGAAGTTCTTTGTGCCAGACAATCAATTAAAGGCTTTTTGGGAAGTAAACATTGATGGTCGGTTAGATCTTGATATTTCCAGGGTTTTCAAAGTTGTTCTTCGCGTTGGAAGAAATGGTAAAATGGTAGGAGTTTCTTTTCACCACACAGGATTTGTATTCATTCCCGTTTTACTTTTCCTGTCCTCTGTCATTGGGGTTATTGTCAGACATAACGTTGCTGCTGTTTATAACCTGGGGTCGCTAAGTCTGATTCTGACCGTTATTACTCTGTTTTTGCTCTGCATTTAATTTTTCAAGACATCTTTGAAAAGTTGAGTAATTTCAAAATCAACTTATTTAAGTTCACGAGTTATTTAGATTGAGATATGGGGTCAAGACGATCATTCCTGAAAAAGGCCGGGGCGCTTACGGGTTCAATAGCATTACCATTCATTGAGAGTGCTCATGCCAAATCAACGCCTCAACTGGATTTCACTTCTTTTGAAGATGATGATGAATTATTCAAAAGCATCAGAAAGCAATTTCTGATTCCTGAAAGTAGGGTTTATCTCAATACCGGTAGTCTTGGCCCTAGTCCAAGGCAAGTGATCGAAAAGGTCACATCTGTCATGCAACAGTTAGAGGCAAACCCCGCGGTGGAAAATTGGGGTTCGCTTGGAACCCAAATGGAAGAAGTTCGCAGGAAACTTTCAGCGTTTGTAAATGCCGAAATGGATGAGATTCTTTTGACTAGGAACACAACAGAAGGATTAAGCCTTATCAGCCAGTCTTTTGATTTTAAAAAAGAGGACGAAATTCTTACCACCACATTAGAGCATGAAGGAGAACTCGTTGGGTTAGAGTTTGCTTCAAAGACCAAAGGGGCGGTAATCAAGAAAGTGAACTTACGAGCGCCTGCCTCAAGTGTTGAAGACGTTGTAGAAACCATTAGCAAAGCCATCACACCGCGAACCCGGATGGTTTTACTAAGTCATGTGAACACGGCTACAGGTTTAGTAATGCCCTTTGCTGAAATTGCCAGGCTGACAAGACCTAAAAATATTCTATTAGTTGCAGATGGTGCGCAAGCCATTGGGCAGGTGCCTGTTGATGTCAAAAAATTGAATGTGGATGCCTATGCGGTCAATGGCCACAAATGGTTGCTAGGCCCTAAGGAAACAGGGTTCCTTTATGTAAGAAAAGATGCTCAGCAACTTGTGCAAAATGTTTTCATGAGTTCGGGTTATGAATCCTACACAAAAGCATCGGGTACACGCAATGTAGCCACTATTATTGGCTTAGGCGAAGCAATCGATTTTCAAAATCAAATTGGGATTGACAGAATCCGCAACCGATGTTTGTCGATTCGAAATTATTGTCAGGCGGAACTAAAAAAGAGAAAAGGATTGAGGGTAATTAGCCCTGATAAAGAAGAGCTTTCATGTGCAATCACAAGCTTTACGCTGGATAAAATTTCTAACAAAGATATCTTCAATAAACTAAGAGATCAGGATATTATTGTTAAGCTTCTGCCTTACGATAATTCCATTCGTATTTCTTGTCATTTCTTCATTGCAAAGCATGACATCGACCGGTTTCTGGCTGCGCTCGACCGGCTATTAATTAATTGACGGGCTTGTCAAAAATACGGTTTGGATTGAGTTAATCTTTTAGTAAGATTGTGTATTGTCTATGAAGACTTCTTTGCGGTTTCGACCATTTCTTAGTTTCCTCATACTGGTGATTTTCATGTTCACCATGGTCGGTACTTTCAATTCATATTTCACTTTTCTTAACCGGCAGCACTTTCAGGCTCAGGTTAAGCAACAAAGGCCGGAAGATTTAAAGCGACTTATTTTTTCAGAAAATGAGTATCGTAAAATCAAATGGGAGGACAAGGATCGCGAGTTCGAATTCAATGGAAAAATGTATGATGTCGCCTCGATCCAATTCAAAGAGGGGCTGTACACAATTACTTGCGAAAATGATTTGATTGAAGACCTGCTCATCGGATTCCTTAAATCAGATTCCAAATCAAAAGGCAAAATACTACAGTTTCAACTTTCTGTTCCTGAGAGTGCTTTAGAAATTGACCTTAGTTCGTGTTTTAAAACTGATACGAACTCTTCATATCAATTTGGTGAATACCTGATTTCCCTCGAAGGAATATCACCACCTCCCCGTTTTCATAAGATGTAAATTCTTCTGGCCTGTTTCGGTGTCTCAATGAAATCCGCAGTAGCAATCGTGGATTCAGGGAACACAGATGTACGCATGCAATTCCTTTAAAAATCATTCTCTCTCTTTACATCAATATGAAAAAGCTTTTTTTAATAAGTCTATTTTTTCTGTCGTCACTTTCAGTTTTGTTACTTGCACAAACTGGCAAAGGAAAGGTGACCGATAATACAGGAGCTCCACTTGCAGGAGCAACTATTCAAATCAATGATAAGGCCGTCACAATTACTGATCAACAGGGATATTTCTCCTTCGAGTGTCAACCTGGTTTACAAATTTCAGTTTCGTTCGTAGGCTATGAATCTCAAACTCAGACGATTCAGGATTGCAATACCGAACTATCCTTTCAACTCCCGGTATCAACGAAATTACTGGAAGGAGTTGAGATCACGGCAACTTCGATTCAAAACAAAATGATGTTGAATCAGCCATCGTCCATTGCCAAGCTTGGCGAGGTGGAAATCAAAAGAGGCCAGGGTTTGTTTTTGGATGATGCGATCAATGCCAATGTGCCTGGGGTTTTTATGCAACGTAGAGCGGTTTCATCGGGTCAGCAATTTAACATTCGCGGCTATGGTGCTGGTGGCCCAGGTGTGCGTGGCGTGAATAGCAACTTCGACAGCCAGGGAATCAAAATGTACTTGAATGGAATTCCGATCACCGATGCAGAAGGCGTTACCGTGATGGATGATATCGACTTCGGTTCTGTCGGTAATGTGGAAATTGTAAAAGGCCCATCGGGAACGTTGTACGGATTGGCGATTGCCGGTGTTGTTAATCTGCAAACTGTCAAAGCCCAACCCAACAAAACTTCGCTTAGCGAAAATGTGATGGTTGGGAGTTATGGATTGAGAAGATCAACCACCACACTTTCGATTGGTGGAAAGAATTCTTCTGTTTTGATCAATTATGGAAGTCAGAATTACGATGGGTTTATGAATCATATGCAATCGCGTAAAGACTTTGTGAACATGGTGGGCGAGTTTCATTTGAGTGAAAAGCAATCCATCACTTCCTATGTTGGCTGGAGCGATAGTTATGATCAGCGGAATGGCGAATTATCCAAAGCACAATATGATGCATTGGATTACAGCGGTAATCCCGCGTATCTAAAAAACGATGCGCATTCAAACATCGTTAGCTTCCGTGCGGGACTTGGGCACACGTATCGCTTCAATGAAAAGATTGCAAACACAACTTCTATTTTCGGAACCGGAATGACCAATAATTCAAGTTCTGCAGGTGGATGGACAGACAAGGCTCCGCTTAATTTTGGTTTGCGTTCGGTGTTTGATATGAAATTTAATTTAGGCGATCAGATCACACTTTCCGGAATCACTGGTGTGGAAGCCCAGCGGCAATACGCACAAACCATTTCATATGGTATGGTTACCAATAACGCTAATCCTACTGGCTACAATGTTATTGGATCAATCCGAAGCAACCAAACTTCGTTGACTTCCACTTATTCCATTTTCACTCAGTGGACACTTACCCTTCCTTACGATTTCACTGTGACGGCTGGATTAGGTTCCAGTTCAATGAACATCACTTTATATGACAAGCTTTATAATGCAGCCAATAATATTTCGAATCCAACTGTACCGACTACATACGTAACTGACTACAATAATTTGGTTTCTCCTTCTTTAGCTGTGAATAAATTACTGGCTAAGAATTTGTCCGTGTACGCATCTTACAACAAAGGATACAAAGCTCCGGTGGCATCAAATATTTACACGCCCGCTGCCAACTCAGTAAATACATCACTGCGACCTGAAATGGGCGAGCAAGTCGAGTTTGGTAGCAAAGGGAATTTGTTGGATGGAAGATTGAATTATGAAATAGCTTACTTCATGGCTACTTTTTCGGATAAGATGACAACAGTTGCAGTTCCAAATGCAAACAATACAGCTACTGTCTATACGTAAACGGTCAACAGCGGACGCCTTGATAACAAAGGGATGGAGGTGTTGGTCAAGTATACCGTGTACA
>CAZNCO010000395.1:0-4860 GCA_964571345.1 uncultured Ohtaekwangia sp. | reverse complement strand
GATCATAACCCCAGAGTAAGCTTTGGGGGTTCTAAATGCAAGCAGCCATACGATATGAGTGTGCTGAATATCTCTGCCATGAGTTTTGGGTCGTTACGTCAAAATGCGATTGAGTCGCTAAACGCAGGTGCTAAGATTGGCGGCTTTGCGCACAACACCGGGGAAGGTGGCTTAAGCCCTTACCATTTGAAACACGGTGGCGATGTGATCTGGCAAATTGGAACGGGATATTTTGGCGCGCGCACCGAAGATGGAAAATTTTCAGATGACGCATTCATGGCAAATGCTACGCGACCAAGTGTTAAGATGATTGAAATAAAACTGTCTCAGGGTGCAAAGCCTGGCCATGGTGGAATTTTACCAGCCGCGAAAAACACGCCCGAGATTGCTGCCATTCGTTTAGTAAAACCTGGTACAACTGTATTTTCACCTCCTTATCACAGCGCTTTTTCAACTCCGATTGAATTGGTAAAATTTATTGAAAGACTTCGCGAACTTTCAGGTGGCAAGCCGGTTGGCTTTAAGCTTTGTATTGGTCGCAAAAGCGAATTCCTTTCCATTTGCAAGGCAATGGTGCAACTGAATAGCTATCCGGATTTCATCACGATTGACGGAGGAGAGGGCGGCACCGGGGCAGCACCTCCGGAGTTTACCAACTTTGTGGGTATGCCTTTACTAGATGCGCTTTCCTTTGCTGACAACGCCTTGCGCGGATTTGGCATACGCAACCAAATGAAACTGATTGCGTCAGGAAAAATACTCACGGGCTTCCACATTGTTCGCGCCATGGCTCTGGGAGCTGACACCTGCAATACAGCCCGCGCCATGATGATGGCATTGGGATGCATTCAAGCACTGGAGTGTAATAAAAATACTTGCCCTACCGGTGTGGCTACACAAAACCCATCACTTATGAATGGATTGGTAGTGGAGGATAAGAAAACACGCGTGGCCAACTACCACAGAAATACTGTTGAGAGCTTTGTGGAGCTTCTTGCCGCTGCCGGACTTGATCATCCCGAAAAAATAAACCGTTCACATGTTTACCGGAGGGTGTTCATGAACCTTGTAAAGAACTACGATGAAATTTTCCCCGCAATTCCTGACGGTTGCTTGCTGGAGGGGGGAGATGCACCTTTTGATTACGAAGACTATCTAAAGAAATCTTCTGCGGAGGCTTTCGAGATTGCCTGACCTTTAGAAGAATTAAAATTTAGAACTCTCCGGAAAATAAATCGCCCTTAAAGCAATATTCGTTAACTGGTTTTGGTTTGAGATTTGCAATGTATTTTTGCATAACCAAAATTAGAGTTGAGAATTTTAAAACGAATTGCGTTCTGCCTGCTGGTAACTATCGCTGTTATCCTTGTTTCTTTTACGGCCTCGATTTTTCTTTTTAAGGACAGAATCATTCAGCGCTTTATCACCGAAGCCAATAAAAGCCTGGGTACCCCGGTGAAGATTGGAAGGATTGACGTTTCAGGCTGGGGCAATTTTCCAAACATTGGCATTGTATTTACCGATGTGTATATCGAAGACAGCCATGAAGGTTTGTACCCCTTGTTTACAGCGCGTTCAGTGTCCTTTTTTATGAACCCAATTGATGCCTGGAAAGGAAACTATCTGATTCGGGATCTTCGCATAGACCACAGCGAAACGCACCTTAAAATTGATGAGAAAGGTTTGGTGAATTTTAACGTGACGAAAGAGAGTAATGGGAAGGGATCCATCGCTTTTGATCTGCACAATGTGAAATTGACTCAAACAAAAGTCAGTTATCATGACTTGAAATTATTGCAGCATTTTGATTTTGAAAGCAAAAAACTTGCTGCCGATGTGGCTTTGCGTACTGATATTTATCAAATAAAAGCGGCAGGCGATGTAACGGTTGCAGACATGAGTTTATCGGGCTACCAGCTAATGCAAAACAAGAAGTTGGTACTCGATGCGTCTCTGAATTACGATGATAAAAGTAAGTCGATAAAGATTGACCCTTCTAAACTTACATTTGAGCAATCTTTATTTGATCTCAGTGGAGAATATTTCTTTAAGAAAATCCCGCAGGTAAACCTGGTTGCAAAAAGCAAGAATGCCGATATTCAAACGGTTCTCTCATTACTACCTGAACAGTTAAGTAAAAACGTAAGGGAGTACGAGAGTAAAGGAGATATCTACTTTAACCTAACGCTACAGGGCGAAATAACGAAGCACAAGAGTCCATTGCTTTCTGCAGATTTTGGATTGAAGAATGCAGAGGTGCTACACCCGCAATACAAATCCAAGTTAGAAAACGCCAACATGGAGGGCTCCTTTGCCACCTCATCCTTTAGTGATTTATCCGAAGCGAAATTGTTCTTGAAAAACATTGAAGGAAAATTAAACGGCCAACCGATTTCTGCCAACTTCTCCATTGCTAATTTTAAAGACCCGCTTGTAGACATCGATTTTCATGGAGTTCTGGAGACCAAGTCAATTACAAATTTTTATCCGCTCAAAGATTTTTCTGATTTAACCGGTAAGGTAGATACTGACTTGTCTCTTTCGGGCAGGCTCTCTGATCTGAAAAGAAAAGCAACGGCTCAACATGTAAGAGTGGCAGGAGATGTGAACTTACAGGAAGTAAGCTTTGCCCTGGGATCGAGAAAAATAGAATTTCAAAAGATTAACGGATCATTTCAGTTTAATAACAATGACATTGCCATGAGCAATGTGCGAGGGAAGGTAGGCAACACAGATTTTCTCTTGAATGGATTTTTGAAGAATGTAATTTCCTTTTTCCTTTTTGATAACCAGCCGATCGGCATTGAAGCCGATTTAAGGTCTGATTTTATTGATCTTGATCAGGGCCTCGCATGGGGCTTGGGTGCAACCGGCTCAAAAGATTTTGGATTTTCGATTTCTCCCAATCTTCATTTGAATTTCAATTGTGATGTAAAGGAAATGAAATACAAACGCTTTCATCCGCGCGCGATAAAAGGTAATCTGCTGGTAAAAAACCAGACTGCTCTTTCACGCAATATTACTTTTAAGGCAATGGGTGGAGATCTGTCTGTAAATGGCGTGGTAGATGCAAAGACCAATGGAAAAGTAGATGTCTCTACTTCGTTTAAGCTCAACTCCATTCACATTGATAGTGTGTTTTATGTATTCGATAACTTTTACCAGGATTTCATTCAAGACAAACACCTGAAAGGAAAGGCTTCCGCTGATGTCAACATAGAAATGACATTGAACAAGAGCCTAAGACTTTTTTCAGAATCCCTCACAGCAGATATTAGCGCGACCATAAAGGGTGGCGAGCTTAACAATTTTGAGCCGTTGCAGAAACTGAACAAATATATTGATGACGAAACCTTAAGCCGACTTCGCTTTGCAGATTTAAAAAATGACATTCACATTGGCGACCGGACCATTTATATTCCGCAGATGGAGGTGAAAAGCAACGCCACTACGATCACGGTAAGTGGCACACACACGTTTGACCAGCAAATTGATTATCACGTGGTCACTCCGCTCCGCAGCAAAAAGAAAATTGATCCAGACGAAGCGTTTGGTTCAATTGAAGAAGATAGTCACGGTCAGACTAAATTATTTTTAAAAATAACCGGCACCACCGACAACTATATAGTAAGCCTTGATAAGGCTGCACTCAAAAAGAAAATCACAGCAGACCTAAAGAAAGAGGTTAAAGAACTTAAAGACGCCTTTAAATTAAAGGGAAAGAAAAAAGAAAAAGAATTGGAGCTACAGAAGGACGATTACTTTGATTGGGATAATTGAGCCATCACTCTGGCTTTTTGCTGGCATGACCTGCCAAAATCTTCCATCCTTCACTGGTTTTAATCCATGTATCGGTGACGAGTAGTTTCACATCGAAATTTTTGCCGTGGTAAATACCTCTTTGATGAAGCACGCCTGTGAGCACGGCTGTATTGTTTTGCACCCGCACCACTACATCTGTAGTTTCGTTTATTTCAAAAGTTAGCTCCATATCAGCGAGTTCCTTCAGCAAGTCTTCTTTTAACTTGCTCTTACCTGCAGAAGTAGTAAGAATGAAATTGTCGAAATAAAATGAGCGAGCTGCTTGCGTATTATGTTGCCGGATAAGTTCGTTCAACTTTTTATCGGCTTGAGCCACTTCGGTTTCTTCCGGAGTTGTTAATTGGAAAAAGAGTACGATCAAAGAAACGAGTTTTATCATATTTTTTTATTCAAAAATAAGAGGCAAATAGAAAGCTGAAAATCCGGATTGGAGAATTACCTTACAATGGGTGAGTTCCTTTTACAGCGTAATTCCTTTTGCCAGTGCTCCCGTTGCATAAGCACAAACTTCTTCCTTCTCGTTTAGCACGCGCACAATTCCGAAAATTCTTTTGCCGATCACTTCAGTTGCTTCTGCTCGTGCTACGACCTTCTTTGCCAGAAGGGGCTTCACGTAAGTGATACTCAGGTTGCTTGTGGCGGTCATACCATCTTCGTAATGACTAAGCCCCAATAAGCCAATTGCAAGGTCAACCAGCATGGCAATAATGGCTCCGTTTACCGCATCAGTACCTACACCACCTTTGTGATATTCTTGCACGTCTTCAATAATTACCAATGGATGAGAAATATCGGATAAGTCAACACGAAGGCCGCTGTGCTTTAACTGAATGGAGGAGTTAAAGAATGTTTCCATCTCTTTCCAGTTTTTGTCGATGGCCGTTTGGCGGATGCGGTGAAGTTGCGTGAGATTCATATCAAAGTTCTTTTGCGCGATTCCAGTATTCATCCATTTCCGCCAATGTCATTTCGCCCATCTTTTTTCCATCTTTGGCAGACTCTGCTTCCAAATATTGAAAGCGCTTGATAAATTTTTTT
>CAZNCO010000394.1:0-4878 GCA_964571345.1 uncultured Ohtaekwangia sp. | reverse complement strand
GTTACTGGGTTGATTGCTTTGCTTTTTGCCTTGATAATTGTGAGTACACAAGCACTGCGAGCTGCGCATTCAAATCCTGTCAATTCATTGCGCAGCGAGTAAGTCTTCTTTCTTAAATAATCAGAAAACAAAAAACCCGGCTCATCACCGGGTTTTGTTTTGTGTTAAATCGATTTTAGAATTTCACTTCAGGAGCTTTGTCAGCGCCTTCGGCAGCCTTGAAGAATCCTTTCTCTTTGAAGCTTCCGATCATTGCAACAAGATTTCCTGGGAATGTTGTAATTGCCGTATTATATTCCATGACATCATCATTGAAACGCTTCCTCGAAACATTTATTCTATTCTCCGTTCCTTCCAACTGCACTTGAAGGTCGCGAAAGTTTTCGTTTGCTTTTAGGTCAGGATATTGCTCAGCTACCACCATCAATCGGCCAAGTGCCTGGCTTAAGCCGCCTTGGGCCTGTTGAAATTTTTCAAGTGCTTCGGGGGTAAGATTAGAAGCATCTACTTTCATTTGTGTTGCACTTGCCCGAGCCTGAATCACTGAGGTAAGTGTTTCTTTTTCAAAGTTGGCATATCCTTTTACTGTATTCACAAGGTTCGGAATGAGATCCGATCTTCTTTGATAATCGGATTCAACATCTCCCCATGATTTTTTGACTTTCTGATCTTTGCCTACAATTCCGTTGTATTTGCTGATCCCCCACAGGGCTAAAACTGCTATTACAATCCACGGAATGAATTTTCCAAAATTTCCCATAGTACTTTATTGTTTGTTTGCGCGAAGTTAAGAAAAGTTTGAAACCTAAATTTTTGCCAACCAATTTGTAATCCAAAAGAAAAGCCGTCTCTTCCAAAGGACGGCTTTCCTAAGAATTTATTGCAGGTGTTATGAAACCAAACTCTTTTCGTTTAGGAACTCAGCAATCTGAACAGCATTTGTGGCTGCGCCTTTGCGAAGGTTATCGCTTACAATCCACATGTTTAGTGTTTTCGGTTGAGATTCATCTCTTCTCAAACGTCCAACAAAAACTTCATCACGACCATGCGAATTGATCGGCATTGGATACACATTGTTCTTTACATCGTCCTCCACAATTACGCCTGGAGTGTTTTCCAAGATCTCGCGAACCTCTTTCAGATCATATTCTTTCTCAAACTCAACGTTCACTGCTTCTGAGTGGCCGCCAATGGTTGGGATGCGCACAGTAGTAGAAGTCACACCGATGGTTTGATCTCCAAGAATTTTTCTGGTTTCATTTACCATCTTCATTTCTTCTTTAGTGTATCCATTATCCAGGAATGAATCAATGTGAGGCAATGCATTCATATCGATCTTGTGTGGATACACTTTGATTCCGTCCTTAATTCCCTGGCGCTCTTCCATCATCTGCTGCACAGCATCTTTTCCAGTGCCGGTTACGGATTGGTATGTGCTAACAACAATTCGCTTGATTTTGTATTTGTTATGAAGTGGAGCTAGCGCCATTACCATTTGAATTGTAGAGCAATTCGGATTGGCAATGATCAGATCCTTATCTGTTAATTCTTTTCCATTGATTTCGGGTACGATCAATTTCTTTGTCGGATCCATCCTCCATGCAGAAGAATTGTCTATTACCACAGTTCCTTTCTCTGCAAATTTTGGAGCCCACTCCAATGACGTGTTTCCTCCGGCAGAAAAGATGGCAATGTCAGGAGCAAGATTACAAACCTCCTCCATGCTTTTAATCGTATATTCTTTTCCCTTAAATTTTATTTTCTGTCCTACCGATTTGGCAGAAGCCACTAAATATAAATTGTCAAACTCAACGTTTCTCTCCTCGAGAACCTTCAGCATCTCCTGGCCAACCAGGCCGGTTGCTCCTACTACTGCTATGTTCATTTTATGTTAAAAATTTGATGAATGGCAAAATTACTATATTGTTAAAGCCATGATTAAAATCAGAGTAATAATTTTTTTGCTGCTCATAACAAGTGTTTGTTATTCGCAGATCAATGACGACTTCAATGATGGAGATTTTTCTGCTTCGCCTTTATGGTCTGGAAACTCCTCACAATTTATTGTCAACACATCACTTCAATTACAATTGAATAACTCAGTTGCAGGAAAATCTTATTTATCTACAACGTTTGTTTCATCGTCATTAGCCAATTACGAATGGCAAGGGTTTGTGAAGCAAACTTTTTCTTCTTCGGGCAGCAATTACGGAAGAGTGTATCTAACAAGTGATCAGGCAAATCTTTCTCAACCTCTGAATGGATATTATCTGCAATTTGGGGAAGCCGGCAGCAACGATGCGGTTGAATTATTTCGCCAATCGGGAAGCACTTCGGTGTCAGTTTGCCGTGGTACAAATGCAACAATCGCTGCCTCGTTTGCCATTCGCTATAAAGTAACACGCGACAATGCCGGCATTTGGAGTTTGTATGTTGATCATTCGGGCGGAACGAATTTTATGCTCGAAGCAACCGGCTCTGACGTAACCTTTACTTCGTCAAATTATTTTGGAGTGTTCTGCAACTACACCGTAACAAACGCCACAAAATTTTTCTACGATGACATTATTGTGCAGCCAACTATTCAACCAGACGTCACGCCACCGAATGTTTCTGTTGTCCAAGTGTTGTCGTCAACATCTCTTTCGATTTTGTTTTCAGAAGCTGTTGATCTTGCTTCCTCTCAGAACATCTCCAACTATTCTGCAAATAACAACCTCGGCAATCCAACGACTGCTCAAATTCAACCGGATGGAAAGACTATTGTTTTAAGTTTCTCGTCTCCTTTCCCAAACGGTGTTCAAAGTGAACTAATAATTTCAGCTGTTCAGGATCAGGCAGGAAATATAATGGCAAGCAGTTCATTTTCATTTTTGTTTTTTCAACCAAGTCCTCTGTCACACAAGGATATTATAATCACAGAAATATTTGCTGATCCGAGTCCACAGGTTGCGTTGCCCAATGCGGAGTATATTGAGATCTATAATCGAAGCGCAAACCCTATCGACCTTGGTGGATGGGTTTTTTCAGATGGTACATCCAATGCTAAATTTAATTCTCAGATCATTTTTCCAAATCAGTATTGGATTATTACTTCCTCCACAAATTCAAATCTTTTTACAGGGAACGTGATTGGCTTATCCAATTTTCCAACACTCAACAACAGCGGAGATAACTTAACACTTCGGGCTAATGGAATTACAATTGATTCTATCAACTATGATCTAAGTTGGTATCATGATGTTGACAAGCAAGATGGGGGCTGGTCGATGGAATTGATTGACCCAAACAATGTTTGCAGCGAAATCCAAAACTGGACCTCTTCAGAAGATTTGTCTGGCGGAACACCTGGAAAGCAGAATTCGGTGTTTGCCAACAAACCAGATCTCACCGGACCGAGACTTGAATCTGTCATCGCCCTTTCGGATTCAACTTTGCTTTTGAACTTCGATGAAAAGCTTGAAAAGGATTTGTCAAGCATATCCATTTCGCTCAATCCGGCTAGTTCTGTTTCAAAAACTTCTTTCACCGATCTTACTTTGATACAAATCAAGTTAGAGCTTGCACAAAAATTGCAAACGCGCACACTGTACTCAATTATTATTTCCAACGTAAAAGATTGTGCTGGAAATTCTATCCAAACTGAATACAATAGTATTTCCTTTGCGTTACCCGAAAAATCCGATAGTCTTGATTTAGTGATTAACGAAATTCTTTTCAATCCGCGATCGGGCGGAGTTGATTTTGTTGAGGTTTATAACAAGTCACCAAAATTCATTAACCTGAAAAACTGGAAGCTCGGTAATTTTGAAGATAGCCAGATTTCTAATTCAAAATTGATTACTGCAAGTGATGTTATTCTCGCTCCTTCGACTTATATGGCTTTCACCACAGATCCTTCAATGGTAGTATCACAATACCCTCAGGCCGTTCAAAATAGTTTATTTGATACCTCACTACCAAGTCTCCCCGATGATCAGGGCTCAATTGCTATCTTATCTGATAGCGGGAAAATAATTGATTCGTTTTCCTACAGCGAAAAACTTCACTCACCATTTATTAAAGACGATGAAGGAGTTTCTTTGGAGCGCGTCTCTTTTACTGAGGCAACGAATGAGGCTGCTAATTGGAAGTCCGCAAATGCATCCGCTGTTTTTGCGACACCTGGTTATATTAATTCAAACGCGAGGCCAGAAAGTTCTGTAAATGAAAACACAATTACGGTTGAACCAGAAGTGTTTTCGCCAACCACTCCAGGCTTGGACTTTACGAAAATTAATTACAGATTTAATCAAAGTGGCATGGTTGCGAATATCAAAGTTCTTGATGCACAAGGCCGGCTTATTAAAACCGTAGCCAATAACCAAACACTCTCCTCCGAAGGTTTTTATAGATGGGATGGCGACCGCGATGACGGAAGTCATGCGAGATTTGGCTACTATGTTGTGTTAGTTGAAGCTTTTGACAATAACGGCTACAACCAAATTTTTAGAAAACGTGCTGTGATCGGTAAATAAATAATTATCACCCTCACTTTTAATTATCTTTGATCTTCGATCTTAAAAACAAAGGTATGTCACTTCAAAAAAGATTTAGTGCAGCTGATCTTGAAAAAGTAAAGGCAGCTGTAAAGGAGGCTGAAGACAAAATCTCAGGCGAGATTGTGCCGGTTTTTGTTGAAAAGAGTGGGTATTATTCTATCGCGAGTTATCGGGCGGGAATAGCCTTTTCTGCCTTCACCTATCTATTGATTATTCTTATAGATCGATATGCTCATCCAATCGCAAAGGCATTGCATTTTTTTGATCGGGATCCACTATTTATTCTGATGGTAGTGGTTTTAGTAGGATTAATTGGCTCAGTGATTGTTCAGTACCT
>CAZNCO010000393.1:0-4879 GCA_964571345.1 uncultured Ohtaekwangia sp. | reverse complement strand
GAATCCAGCAGGATAATTTTTATGATTATCTCATCGGGAGTTTGCGTACCCCTGAGTTGAAGGTGAGTGTGGAAATGCAAAGCGAATCATCGGCAACAACCCGCAACGATCTTTTTCCATTCAATCAAAATTATCTGAACGCTGATTTAGCTAATGGAGATAAGTACACATTTAAAAATTTACGACTGGTTCCAATTCGTGCCAAGTCAACTTTCAAATCAAGTGTTGGCAACTTTGGTTATTTCATGTCGCTGCATGAGGGAATCGAGACTAAGCGAATTACAATCACTGAGACTGACTTGGATGGTGCCGTAAACGAACTGGTGCTTAGAAACCATTCCAAGGATACATTGTTTATCATGTCAGGAGAAATTGTTGAAGGTGGCAAGCAAGACCGTGTGGTTAAAAATGATATGCTCATCCCACCTCATAGCGGCAGGTTTAAGATACCCGTGTATTGTGTAGAGCACGGGCGATGGAACGAGAAAGATCACGATGAGTATGACGATGACGACCATGACCATCACGATCATAAGGGTGGAAAATTTGGAGACTATTATTCAATGGCCAATCAGCACCTCAGCCGAGCGATAAGAAAAAAAGGTCAGCAGGGAGTGTGGGATGAAGTCAAAAAGATCAACGACAAAAGTGGAGTTGACAGCGATACGCACGCCTACACAGGCCATGCACATCATGTGGAATTCAGAGGTAAGCAGGAAGAATACGCAAACATCTTCAAAACTATTTTTGACAATGAGAAAGACGTGATCGGTGTAATCGCCTTAAGCGGAAAAACCGTGATTGCTTCGGATATGTTTTTGTCTCACGATCTGTTCATGAATGCTTATCCCAAACTACTGTATTCTTATACTGACGAAGCGATAACCTTTGGCGAACCAGTGCAGGAGTCGAACTCTGTGGTGAGCGACTATGCTCATCAAATGCTCACACCGGAGTTGCAGCAAAAATTCATTGAAGAAAAAGGGCAAGTGTTTAAGAAGGGAACGCAGGTCGTTCATATTTCAGCCTTATAAAAAGGTTTGTAAACTAGCCTATTGCAATTTTGCCAGAAATTCGAATCAACAAGTCAAATTAGGGCTAAGTCGGCACAAGAACGCTAGTTTAAGAGAGTTTTATTCCTTTTACTATTTGGAATAATTCTAAATATAGACATATTTGCGCTGTATTTAGAATGATTCTAATTAAAATTGATATGAAACTACTATTACTTTCTATTCTCATGCTGACAATCAGTGCATTTTCGTACGCTCAACGCGGACTTGTTGCTGGCAGAGTGACCTCTTCAGATGGAAAAGCTGCCGAATATGTTAACATAGGTATCCAAGGAACTCAATTCGGAACAGTGACCAACCATTTTGGGGATTACACAATTAGCCTTCCTGTTGGTAATTACACTCTTGTCGCTTCGATCATTGGTTTTTCGTCCCAAGAATTTAATATCCAGATAAAAGCAACAGAAACGTTAGTGCTCAATATTCAATTAAGAGAAACCGCTCAGCAATTGGATGAAGTTATAGTGATGGGAATCAAGGCTATTACCGGCATGGGCTACATGAGCGAAACCGCTAATAATATTATCTACTCTGGAAAGAAGACAGAGGTACTTTTACTTGATAGTCTTGATGCCAATATAGCTCAGAATAATCCACGGCAGATTCTAGGACGAGTGCCTGGCGCAAATTATTCTGAGACGCAGGGTAGTGGTTTCCCTTCCAATGGAATTGGATTTCGAGGACTGAATCCCACCCAATCCATTGAAACTAACACCCGGCAAAATGGATACAACATCACAGCTGATTTGTATGGCTATCCAGAATCTTATTACCTACCTCCACTTGAAGCCGTTGAACGAATCGAAGTTACTCGCGGTGCTGCATCCTTGCAATTTGGTCCACAGTTTGGAGGAGTCATCAACTACGTCATGAAAAGTGGTACAAGAACAAAGCCGATTGAATTCACTAACCTGCAAACGGGTGGGAGTTTTGGATTTTATAGTTCATTCAATTCAGTGGGTGGTCACACTGGAAAGTTTAATTACTATGGATTTGTGCAAGTGCAGACTCTTCAAGGTTGGCGGCCAAATTCACAAACGCAAAGTTTGTCAGGATTCGGACGAGTTGAATACGAGGCTACAAAAAACATCAAGATTGGTGTGGAATATTCAATCTTGAGAAATCGAATCCAAATGCCTGGAGGATTTACTGACAGCCTGTTTTTCGTTGACAGCCGCAAGTCTTACCGCGCCCGAAATTGGCTACGCAGTCCATGGAATGTGATCACGGCTACGCTGGATTGGAAAATCGACAGAAAAACTTCCATCTCTTTTAAGAGCACAACCAACATAAGTGCACGGGAATTAGTATGGAGAAATGAAGATGGTGGACCTGGAGTAATGGATGTGATTGATCCCATTACAAACGAATATACGAACCGGGAAGTGGAGCATGAAGACTTTAAGAGCAGCACCAGTGAACTACGCCTAATTCACCATTACACAATTGGCAAAGTGGACAATACATTAGCAACAGGCGTGCGTTTCTTCTATGGCACTTTGAAGCGACAAGGCGGAGGTCTTGGCACAACGGGATCGGAATTTGATCTCACACTGCTTGACCCGAAATATGAAGAAGACCTTGTTTTTTCTACATTGAACACTGCCGTCTATGCTGAAAATACGCTGCATGTCGGAGACCGTTTTTCAATTACGCCAGGTATGCGCTATGAATTTTTGAATTCAGCTGTAAAAGGTTACAACCCTTCACAAGACGAAACAGGTGTTTTGTATTCAAACCTTTCCAAAAACCGCAATATTTTTCTTGCGGGAATTGGCATGCAATTTAAGACCTCCTCTTCTACGAATATCTATGCCAACATTTCCCAAGCTTACCGCCCCATCGATTATTCTAATCTCACACCTTTTGGGTCAATCATCACGGTTGACAAAAATTTGAAAGACGCGTCAGGGTACAATGCAGATCTTGGCTTTCGGGGTTCAGTTAGGGGTTATCTCAATTTTGACATCGGGCTCTTCTACTTGCGCTACGACAACCGGATCGGTGTGATTGAGGTGTCAGACGGCAATGGCAACCAGGTACCATTCCGTACAAATATTGCCAACAGCGTACACAACGGAATGGAAAGCTACATTGAGTTTAGTCCCATAAAAGCATTTTCATCTGCTTCAAAATGGAACTTCAGTTTCTTTAATTCACTTGCGATCATTAATGCCAGATATGTATCGGGTGAATATCGAGACAAGTATGTGGAATATGCCCCAACAAGCATTAACAGGCTTGGATCGACATTAGCTGTCGGAAAATTCTCTACAACTTTTTTGATCAGCTCCACGGCACAATCTTTCGGGGATGCCGCCAATTCAACTATGGCCTCGGCCGATGCAATCGCTGGGATAATTCCAGCCTACACAGTGATGGACTGGTCATCTACGATAAAGATCAGACATTTCAACCTCAAAGCCGGTGTGAATAATCTGGCTGATGAGCGCTATTTCACCAAACGGACAGACGAATACCCTGGCCCAGGAATCATCCCATCCATTGGTAGAAGTTTTTACTTCGGCCTCGGTGCAAAATTCTAAAATATTTTTCAATTATAAACCCACTGCATTTCATGAAAAAGAAAGCTCTGTTCTTTTGTGTTCTACTGCCTTTTGGTTTTTCCTGTAAGGAAGAAAACGAAATTGTCTTAATACCGAATGAACCACAACAGACGGTACGTGAATATTTTGTTGCTGCTGAAGAAATTGAATGGGATTATGCACCCCAGAATAAAAACCTTGTAACAGATGCACCTTTCACACCGGAAGAGTTGGTATTCATGGCTAGCGATAGTAATCGCATTGGTCACAAATACATGAAGGCGAAATATAAGTTGTATTCCGATAATTCTTTCACAACTCCGGTGGTAACGGAAGACGATGACGAATTAGGTATTCTCGGTCCTGTACTTCGCGCAGAGGAAGGGGATAAAATCAAAGTCACCTTCAAAAACAAAACCAGTTTCCCCGTAAGCATGCACCCGCATGGTGTGAAATACGATAACAACAACGAGGGGCTTGTTGGAGTGCCACCCAACAGCACATTCATATACGAATGGGA
Source organism: uncultured Ohtaekwangia sp. (assembly GCA_964571345.1). Classification (GTDB taxonomy): domain Bacteria; phylum Bacteroidota; class Bacteroidia; order Cytophagales; family Cyclobacteriaceae; genus ELB16-189. The sequence goes on along the minus strand of CAZNCO010000393.1, from coordinate 740 downwards.
TGTTACATCGCAAGCTGCTCCTACTTCAGCTGATGGGAGTTCTATTTTATGGATGTATCATTCCCATGTCACAGAAAATATGGGAATGGATATTTACGCAGGATTGGTGGGGCCGCTGGTGGTGTATAAGAAAGGAATGCTTACCAACAGCAAGGCCAAAGATGTTGATAAGGAGAAATTTGCATTCTTCTCAGTGTTCGATGAAAATGCGAGCCTGTATTTGGATATGAACCTTCAAAAATATACCACAACTAAAAATGCGATGATCAAATCCGATCCCGATTTTCAGGAAAGCAATAAGATGCACTCGGTTAACGGGCTAATGTTCGCTCACCAACAATTTGGTATGAATGCGGGTGACAAAATCCGATGGTATGTTTTTGCTTTAGGAAATGAGGTGGATTGGCACACAGCCCACTGCCACGGAAACACCGTAGTGAGTAAAGGCTATCGCGAAGATGTTATTTCCATCGGGCCTGCCAGCATGTTGGTGGCAGATATGGTTGCCGAGAACCAAGGAACATGGCAGTTTCACTGTCACGTTCATGACCACATTGTGGCGGGAATGATTTCTTTGTATAAAATAATGTAATTGATGTAATGATGGAAACTGAAAAGAGGAAAGAAAGTCATCCGCAAACCAGAGTTGCAGCAAAAATTCATTGAAGAAAAAGGGCAAGTGTTTAAGAAGGGAACACAAGTCATTCATATTTCAGCTTTGTAAGGAACAAACTCCAATG
>CAZNCO010000392.1:0-4903 GCA_964571345.1 uncultured Ohtaekwangia sp. | reverse complement strand
CAGGATAACAGTGGAAGGTTGCGGATGGGAGCAGCTTAAAACTTGTCTTAATAGGGGTTCAGAAACATCCTACCAGGTCCGGTGGGTTTTATTTTAAAATTTAAAAAAATGCCATTTATTAAATGGCATTTTTTGTTTCAGCGCTTTAAGCGCTTATGATTACCTAAACCCGGTAATTGACCCATTCATTTTGCAAAACGTATTGCTATCGTGCATTGATGATCGATAGCTTGTGTCATTCGTACGGGGTTCGACTCCTTACACTGTTCCTGCGCTCTCCCCGTGCGGAACAGGCCAGGGTAAAGGATGGCGGAAGCAGGGATGTTGATAGATAGTAGCCAGATCAAATATGAACATACGAATGGCTATCCTGAACGTAATTGCAACGATTAAAGAATTCGCGTCTACTTCGGATCAAAAAAATGCCATCGCAATTTATTGCAATGGCATCAAGGCTATTCGGGCCTGTTTAAATTATTTATTGTCGTTGATAATCATCGGAGATTTGCCATCGGTGATAATCACTTTTGAATTAGGCGAAGTAACTAATCCTTTCAGTACCTGTACTCCATTCCACTTCACCAGCAAGTCAGATAAACTTTCAGAAATGGTTTTGTTGTAATTCTTGATTGCCTCGGCTTCAATCTGCATGCGCTCGGCTTCTCGTTTTTGCTTTGAAATGATGAACTCCATCTGCAATGATTCTTGTTCTGCTTTGAGTTTGTTTTCAACAGCCTGGAAAATTTGTGGTGGCATAGTGATGCCTTTTAGCAATACGGCATCCACAACAAAACCTTTGTCCCAGATACTTACTGAGATTTCATCGAAGATTTCTTTTTCTATTTTCTTGCGGTCTACTGCGAACAGTTCCTTTGCGAGGTACATCGCGCTGATGTGCCTTACCACCGCGCGGAAGTTACTTTCAACGATAACCTCCTGGTAGTTCATTCCGTAATTCACATACACCATTGAAGCTGCTTCTGGCTTTACGTGATACAGCAACGCAATTTCGGCTTTTACGGTAAGGCCTTCCTTTGTTGGCACATCTAATTCATTGTAAGCTTCGATCGTGCGCGTTGGAATTTTCTTTATTGTTGTTGTGAAAGGGTTGAAGAAGTAAGCGCCTTGGGGCATAGAAGTGCTTCGGAGTTTTCCTAGCTTCTGTTTCATCCCTACTTCGCCTGGTCGTATGATGGCACATGAACTCATGAGCATGGTGGCAGCGCCTGCTAAAACGCAAGACATTAATTTCATATTAAAGGATTTAAGTTGAGAAATCAGTAAAGATGTGATTCAATAGCGGAACTGATTTATCTCTCTCTAACGACTGGACGGAGCGAAGGTTTTATTTTTTGAAACCTTTTAACTTTAGCTCGGTAAGTTTCCTCTTTGTGTCTAATGAAAAATCTCCGTTCATCATCCAATCGTAGTAGGCTGGTTCTTCTTTGAACACGTTGCTCACTAACTTGTTTTTATGCTTACCAAAGTTGAAGATCACTTCGCCCTGGGCATTGCGCACCATGCGCCCCGCAAGGTCCACAAGATCATCAGACACAAGCTTAGACAATGATTCCATGTCATTTTGGATGACACCTAGTTTTCTCTCCAGGCCATCGGTAACATCTAAGCCATTGTACTTTTCAATCTGCGCCATTAAAACATCTACCGAAGCCATTGTATCGGCTTCTGCTGAATGGGCATTCTCGATTTTCTTTCCGCAATAGAACATGAGTGCGGCAGAAAGCGTGCGCTTCTCCATCAGGTGAAAAATCTTTTGAGAATCGATAATTTTCTTCTTCTGGTAATCAAACTCCACGTCAGCCCGAAGAAATTCTTCTACCAACATTGGTACATCAAACTTTAGGATATTGAAACCGGCAAGGTCACATCCTTCCATAAATTTTGCGTAGTCACGCGCCACTTCTTTGAAAGTGGGTTTGTCTGCTACCTTATCGTTGGTTATACCATGAATGGCAGACGACTCTGCAGAGATTGGGATGGTTGGATTGATGAGGGAGGATTTCTTGAGTAATTCCCCAGAAGGCATCACCTTAATGACGGCAATTTCCACAATTCGATCGTGGCTAATATTAGTGCCTGTGGTTTCGAGATCAAAAAAGCAAAGCGGTATTTTAAGATTAAGCTTCATGGCAGGTGGGAGAAGGAAAAAAACTAACTATTAACTGAATGACGTGATTACCCGGTAAAACTGCCCGGAAGATATTCCGATTTTCTTAAGCAATTCGCGGGCGGCACTGGCCGATTTCAAATTGTCAACAGAAGAAAATGATACTTCGAATTTCTCGTCAGTGCTGGAGATCAGGAAGGTCTTATTGTTTTTTACCTGATGTTTAAATACGTCAAATGCAATGGACGTGACATCTGTTCTTTCTTTACTGCCAATTCTTTTGGCTTGGGCATCGCTGACATCATAAAGAATGATTCCACCTTTTGGAGTTGCATCGGCCAGCTTTTCCATCCAATGTATTTCCTCCATGTGGGAAGGGCTTACACCACTTAGCACAAGGATGTGATGATGGAAGTTCATGGTCTTGGCATTTGCTTCTCCTGCTTGCCAGATCACAAGAGGTGCCGGGCCAAATTGATGCTGACTTTCAGCTACATAATCAAAGGGCTTATTGTTTTGCTTGAGGGCGTGAACAACCAGGTTATAGATCCTGGTCTGACTTCTTCCAAGAATAGCTATGCGTTGCTTATCAACACTTTGCTCGTATATAGCTGAAGGTTCTATTGACATACTAAAAACAGTCTGCGAAAGTTAACCCAAAAATTCAAAACGAATCATTTGCTATAAAAAAATAATCTGGATGGAAATTTATCAACAAATATTGTGTTATTAGAATGTTGACGGGTTGGGGATAGTGTTTCTGAAGATGAAGCTACGTTTGTCTCCCCAAAAAAAACTCGTACAACAACCACAAAGTATGGAGCAACGATCAACGCCAGTGAGGTTAAGTTCTGCGATGAGCGGAGCCGGCATCAAACCCAGACTCGCAAGAGACATCTCGGAGAGCCTGGGAAAGCTGCCGCCTCAGGCGCTTGATCTGGAGGAGGCTGTGCTGGGTGCGCTAATGCTTGAGAAGAATGCATTGACGGCAGTCGTAGAATTTTTGAGACCGGAGCATTTTTATTCCGATCAGCACAAGGAGATTTATACGGCTATTGTTGACCTGTTCAAGTCTTCTGAGCCGGTAGATATGAGAACGGTAGTTGCGCGTTTGCGCAAGACCGGAAAGTTGGAAGTTATCGGCAATGCTTCTTATATCGTTGAGCTCACTTCTAAAGTAAGTTCGGCTGCAAATATTGAATATCATGCCCGTCTGATTATTGAGTTGGCAATTAAGCGCGACTTGATTCAGATCGCATCTCAGATTCACCACGATGCATACGAAGACACCTCCGATGTCTTCGAGCTACTGGATAAGACAGAGCAATCCGTTTTCAAAATATCAGACTCCAACTTGCGTAAGAACTACGACAAGATGAAAGATTTGATGTTTCAAGCGTTCAAGGAATTGCAGGAAAAGAAAAATCATAAAGATGGATTGACTGGCATCCCCAGCGGATTCTCAAGATTGGATAGAGTTACATCGGGTTGGCAAAGATCTGATCTCGTTATTATTGCAGCTCGCCCAGGTATGGGTAAAACGGCATTCATTGTGTCGGCCCTTCGTAACGCATCTGTCGATTTCAATCATCCGGTAGCTATCTTTTCGTTGGAGATGGCTTCGCTTCAGTTGGTGAATCGTTTGATTTCTGCCGAAGCAGAACTGGAATCTGAGAAAATTAAAAAAGGAAATCTTGCCGAGTTTGAATGGCAACAGTTGGTGCATAAGACAAATCGCCTTTCATCGGCACCCATTTTCATAGATGATACTCCAGGACTATCTATTCTTGAGTTGCGCGCGAAGTGTCGGAGATTAAAGGCCGAGCACAACATTCAGATGATTGTGATCGATTACCTGCAGCTGATGAAAGGTGAAGCGGGCGGAAACCGTGAACAGGAAATTGCGTCCATCTCGCGCGCACTGAAAGGCGTGGCCAAAGAATTGAATGTGCCTGTTATTGCACTTTCGCAGTTGAGTCGTGGCGTGGAAACGCGCGGTGGTGATAAACGCCCACAGCTTTCTGACTTGCGTGAATCAGGATCTATCGAACAGGATGCCGACATTGTAATGTTCTTGTATCGTCCTGAATACTATAAAATTACGGAATGGGAAGATGGCACCCCTTCACAGGGTGGCGCTGAGGTAATTATCGCAAAGCACCGGAATGGATCATTGGAAAACGTGCGCCTTAAATTCATTGGGAAGTACACCAAGTTTGCCGACTACGACTCTCCGGATGGTTTTACACCCATGAGCAGCATCACCCGCGAGAGTAGGCTGAATACATTTAATGAAGATCCGACTCCGCCACCCATCGGAGATGATGATACACCTTTTTAAGCTTTCCGATTTGTGATTTCTGATTGGAGATTTTAGATTTGTAAAGGTGGTTTAAGAACTCTTAAATCTCACTTCTAAAATCTAAAATAACTTAGCCTTGAAAGCTCTTGTCCTTACCGCTCCGGGTCATATTGAATTAAAAGAACTTCCATCGCCTGTCCTTTCGGGAGGTAAAGCATTGATCAAAATGAAAGCGGTAGCCCTTAACAGGCGCGATGACTGGATTCGTGAAGGAAAATATCCAAATATCAAAACAGGTTGCATCATGGGCTCTGACGGAGCCGGCATTGTGGAGTCTGTCTATGATGAAGAGCACAAAGATTGGGTGGGTAAAGAGGTAGTCATTAATCCTAATATTGACTGGGGAACCAACCCGGATGTTCAGTCAGGAAAATATACGATTCTTGGAATGCCAGTGGACGTTACTTTTGCAG
>CAZNCO010000391.1:0-4917 GCA_964571345.1 uncultured Ohtaekwangia sp. | reverse complement strand
TCTAATGAATCCGATCTCTTTTACACCAGCAAGGCGGTGGGTGATGTATTCCATCAAAAGGTTCAGCCATAATCCCACGAAGACGGAGAAAATAAAAAAAGAAAGAAGGGGAATTATATCTCTTTTAAATACCCAGCGAAATCCTAAAAGAAAAAGCAGGGGCGGAAGAAAGAATGCGGAAATACCCATCCACCGAAAAATCATGAAGTGCGAGGTAATTGCACCATACAGCCCTAGCCAGTTTTCAGCTTCCTTTCCTGACTCTATAATATTAGTGTCCCACAGGGCTTCTACTACACTCTGATCGGCTTTGCCGGTGAAGAGGTAAGAAATAAATGCGATGAAAAGGTAAATGCCCATCATGATCAGCACGAAGCCCATAGCCAGGCTGAAGCGTGGATCTTTAAAAAATTCAAAAGAAAAGAAGGGTTTGGATTTGCCTTTTGCCTTTTTTTCTTTCTCTGGTTTTTTGAATGTATTTGATTTATAGGTGTTTTCGGCCATTGAAGCTTAAAAAGTATCGCAAAACTAACTAAAAACAGGCGAAGAATTAGCATTTCGAAATCCTGCCAAGTCAACTGGCCGATGGAATCAAAAAGTGTGTTTTGGAAGGAGTATGATTCTGAAATTTTTCAGGTAACAAAAGGTAAACATGCCTCTTTTGACGAATTCTGCGAGTGCTTTGACGCTGAACGTCTGTTTACTTTTGCGCGCCCTTAAAAATTAAGCGCGACACAAACAAACCCAACCCTATGTTCTTATTTTACAGAACGCTTGTTCTATTGGTCTTCTTTGGCTCTGTTTTCAATCTACCGGCTCAGGTTACGAGCAATTTTTCAACAAATGATGAAGGCTGGACTGTATTTAATACCAGCAGCGGAGGAACTTCCGCAGTAACTTACAGTGGCACGGGCGGAAATCCATCCGGAAATATTTCATTCAGCACAACATCGGGGGCGGTAGGATTTTATTTTACGGCACCAGCCAAGTTTATCGGCAATCTTAGCTCGTCATACAATAAGACACTTACTTTTGATCTGAATGTATCCACGGCAGGTACCGATAACTCGATCGGTGATATTATTCTTACCGGTGGAGGAAATGTGTTGGTGTACCAATTACCGGCCAAGCCAACTGCTGGCGCGTGGACTTCCTATTCTGTGACATTAAATGAGTCTCAATGGCATTGGGGTTGCCCTACTTGTTCGGCTCCTGATCAAATCATTATGAAACAGACATTGGCAAGTGTCACCAATTTACAGATCAGGCTAAAATATCTTTCAGGAAATACATCAACCTATACTGGACAATTAGATAATGTAGTTTTAAATACAGTTGCAGCAGTGGCAGCACCAAGCATCACTTCAATTTCTCCTACTTCAGGATTCGCTGGCACCTCTGTAACAATTACGGGCTCAAATTTTAATACTACACCTTCTCAAAACAAAGTTTACTTTAAAGGCATTTCAGCAACTGTTACGAGCGCTTCAGCAACACAACTCACCGTGACTGTTCCGGCAAGCGCTTGTTATGGATCAGTAACGGTTGAGAATCTGGCAAACGGATTACAAGGTGTAAGTGTCCAAAGCTTCAATCCACTGTTTGATAACAATAAGGATTTTGGAGGAAGGATTATTCCTTCTTCCATGAAAATGGGCTACTCTACAGTGCTGCCAACCAGCACCACAGCATCTAACACTTTTGGAAATATGGACAAGGGTGATTTGGACGGTGACGGCTGGATTGATTTTGTGTCAACTGAAACATCAACCGGAAAAATATATGCGTTTAGAAATTTAGGAACGGGAGGAACGGTGAGTGTATCTTCTTTTGCCTCAGCTATTACTTTACCCAGTCTTTCGTCTATTCCCGGAGGTGGCGCTGCACTTTCAGAGTTGACTGTAGTTGATGTGGATTCTGACGGTAAGCTTGATGTTGCGGCATCGGTAGGAAGCAATTATGGTGGTGGAAAAGGATTTCTTACTGTGTATAGAAATACAAGCACGGTTGGTTCGATCTCTTTCGCCAATCCGGTCTTTTTCCCTTACAATTACTATTCTTCGTTATACATGGCCAATGGTGACCTTGATGGTGACGGTCGAACGGATTTTGTTTTCACCACGGGAACTTCTCCGGGTAACGTCTTTATTTGTCAGAACTTTAGCACTCCAGGTAACATCGATTTTTCTTATGGCTCCAACATCAGTGGGACTTCCACAAGTGGTTACAGTGATATTGCCATTGGTGATTTGAATGGTGATGGCAAACCTGAGATTGTGTGCCCTGGTTATAACAATGCAGTTCTGTCCATCTATCAAAATAATTCTTCGGTGGGCTCGATTTCAATGGCGGCCCCGTTTACCATTCCTGCTTTGGTAAGTTATACGGTTCAAATTGCCATGGCCGATCTTGATGCAGACAACAAACAGGACATGGTTTGGAGTGTTTATGGTTCTCAGTACGTTTATTTTTCAAAAAATTTATTTAACGGTTCTACATTTGACGCCACCTCTTTTGGTGCGGCTTTTCAAGTGACAAACAAATTGTCAAACCCTGCAGGTATTTGTATTGGGGATATGAATGCAGATGGGCTTCCCGATGTGATCATGAGTGGTTATTCTGATTTGGCGGTTCTTCAAAATGTGGGCGCTGCCAATAACCTTAGTGCCTCTTCATTTAATGCAACGGTTGTTTTTCAAGGAAGCTCTCCAGCATCAAATAATATTTTTGCTTTAAGCCCCGTGGTAGCTGACGTGGACGGAGACAATAAACCAGAAGCTGCCTTCATCTCAGCCGCCAGTGGATTGCCAGCAGGGGCAGCAGGCGTTTATATTTTTCACAACGAAAGTTTTCAACCACCGCAAATCACAGCAGTAAATCCCGCGAGTGCTCCAAGTGGAAGTACAGTTACCGTAACCGGCAACTACTTAAATACAAAAAGCACAATACCACAAGCTACCGGAATTGGGATAGTAACACCGGCATCAAATGTTTCGAACACTTCCTTTCAAATCAATGCGCCAAACGGTTCATCAGACAATAGAATCTCAGCGACCTTGCATGGGCTTCAGGCATTTTCGCCAAAGCAATTTTACACTCAATTAAATGGAGGGTTCGGTGGCCCTATCAATTCATCTACATTTGGTGCAGGTGTCGATTTCAATCTTTCTTCGTTTGCAGCTAATCCGGGCTTGGCTGTGGCTGATTTTGATCAAGACGGAAAGCCTGACATTATCATCGATGACAATGGCACGGCAAAAATTTATGCAAACACTTTGTCATCAGCCGGAGCAACCATTACAACGGGTAGCTTTACAAAGTCGGCCACCACGCTAAACAGTGCTTCACATTTGAAGGCCACAGACTTGGATGGAGATGGTATTTTAGATGTTGTTACAAATGGCAGTGCATTTGCCGGGCAGGGTGTCACTCCCAATCCTATCTCTTTTAGTGCATCTGCTTATACTCCTGTTAGCAATACAAACTGGATATTAACTAATCACGATTTTAATCTGGATGGGAAACCTGAAATTGTGGTATCTACAACTAGTAACCAAATTCAGGTTTACGAAAATTTTACAAACACAGGTGCTCCGTTTATCTATAGCGGAGCTCTCGCTTCATTATCCACGAGCCCATTGACATATTCGAATGCCGGACCTATTGTTGGACTAACGGCTGCTGATTTTGATGGAGACGGTTTTGAAGATATTGCGTATGGTGTAACCAGCACTACATCCACGCTGAATATTTTACTCAATTCTGGCTCGAAGCAAATAATGACATCGTCACAATTTAGCGGACCAACTACATTCACTGCTCTTGCTACTCCACAATATATAAGCGTGGCTGATTTTGATGGCGATGGTAAACTGGATTTGGCATTAGGCTATTATTCAACCGGTACTTCTATTTCAGTTTATTACAATACAAGCACCATTGGAAATCTAAGCTTCACCCGCCAGGATTTTACATCACCTGCTTATTGCAATGGCCTTGAAGTAGCGGATATTGATGGAGATGGAAAACCAGAAATTGTTACCATCAACAATCCTTCCGGAAGCAATGGATCGTTCTCAATTTTTAGAAACACGAGTTCTGTTGGGGCAATATCTTTTGCTTCAGTAGTTACATTTTCTTTGTCGACTACAGTTCCCAAGATTCTGGCGTTGGCCGATGTAAACCTTGATAACAAAACGGATATTGTCATTTCGCGAACCGGTGCTTCCAATGCAACGCTTTCGATTTTTCAGAACATGATCACCTTTCCTACACTTTCAATTTCGCCACAGCCCATATCTGTTTATTCTGTTTGTGATGGCGCTACCCCAACTATTTCTACCGGAGCCACCGGTACCACCAACATCACTTATCAATGGCAGATTTTTAATTCCGGATCGGGAACATATGTTGACTTGACGAACACGGGTGGATATTCTGGAGTGACCACTTCATCCTTTACAATTAATAGCACTGGAAATTTTGGAGCGGGCACTTACCGTTGCAAAATCAGTGGAGACTACGCGGCTACGGTATACACCAATACAGTTTCATTTACCGTGAATGCGTTGCCTCCTGTTCCCACGGCACCAGACGTAAGCAACTGCGGAACAGGAAGTGTGACGCTTACAGCCACAGGCGGAAGCAATGGAAATTATTTGTGGTATGATCAGAATGGATTGATTAGCGGCCAGACCAACAGCACTTATACAACACCAGTGCTATCTTCAACCACAGGGTATTCCGTGGCCATCACTAACGGGACATGTGTAAGTTCCAAGACTGCAGTAAACGCAATCATCCTTACATCAAACTGTGCACCATTGGCAATCACTAGTCAGCCAGTAAATATCACATCATGCGCTGGCGATGTAGCTACATTTACCACAGCAGCCACAGGTACAACAAACATCACCT
>CAZNCO010000390.1:0-4936 GCA_964571345.1 uncultured Ohtaekwangia sp. | reverse complement strand
GGGTAGTTATCAATGGATACCCTCCGCAGGACAGACTTTTGGAGCAGTTGGAAGAAAATACAACCTGACTGTTTTGTTGAATGGAGAGACATTTCAGGCAACGTCAGAGATGAAACGCACTACCTCGGTTGATAGTATCACGTTTTCTGTTGAGCAGGTTCGTGCAGCATTTCCGGAAGGATCAGTGATAGCCGAATTTTGGGGGAAAGATCAGCCAGGAGTTGGTGATGCGTATTGGATACGCACCTACAAGAATGGCGTACTATTAAACCGGCCATCTGAAATAAGCTTGGCATTTGACGCAGGGTTTTCTCCAGGGGGTGATTTTGACGCTATTCCTTTCATCGCTCCAGTAAGGCGATCTGTTAATGCCATGGATAAGGATCCGAAGGATGATACTAAAATGTTGGCGCCACTTGCCTCGGGCGATTCAATTTATGTAGAGATTCATTCACTCACACGTGAAGCATTTGATCATGTGACGCAACTACGAACTATGACAAACAGAAATGGGGGATTTGCGGAACTATTTGCCAAACCACTCGCTAATATTTCAACAAACATTATAAATCAAAATTCGACCGGAAGTAAAGTGGTTGGATTCTTCTGCGTTTCTGCGGTTCAAGGGAATGGAAGGAGGTATTTTAAGTGAAAAAAATGGTTGGTGCGCAGAGAAGGTGATTCTAATAAATAATTTGATGAAAAAAGTGGCAAACCGAACATCGCACCGCTACAACCACCTACCCTTGCTACCTTCCGGTCCTGGGGGAGTTCAGCAGGAGCTGGTCGTGCCGATTTGCCGCTGCAAAGGTAATATATTGTGCCGTGTAATTGAAATAATTACTGAGCAGTAAATTTAAAAACCCACTGTCCGCTTACAACATTCACACGAGGATTTGTGTATCCTCCATTTGAGTTTGAAAAATTAAATGAAACCTGAAGGTTCGTAGCATCTACGGTGTAAGTTACGGCAAGTTCATCTGCGGTTCCCTTGTCACGGATTATCTGTGTTGAAGGATCCGTTCCGAAAGCCCAACTTCCACTCTTAGGCCAGGGGCTCAATGCAGGCCGACCAGTTAAAGCGTATGCATAGCTTGAGGCTGTGCCTTTCGTTCCAGAGATTGTTAATTTCATGGGGCCCACATCGGTTGAAATCCCTGCGTTGTAATCTGCTGTTTTATCAACTCCATCTAATGTTGCCGATGAAATTTTCCATGTCTTGGCAAGTTTTGTGAACTGCTGATCAGCAATTGGTTCAGGAGTAGAACTGCTTCCTCCGCAATTGACAAGCGCAAAGAGGCAAATAATTGAACCAAACAAATAAATGGGTGAATTGGCTTTCATTTTTTAGGCTTTAAATCGATTAAACTTAGCAATTTCAATGTGTTTTTAAAAGTACCAAAATATAAAAATACAAGATTTTGGTCATTAATATAAAGGAAGAAGATACAAGTAACCTATTTGTATCCTAAAATGTCAACTTGGGTAGCGTCATCTGGATACTCGTGTGCCTGATTTGACGCAATAAAAATTGTGCGTTGCCTTTTCGTATCTTTAAGTTGCTGTTGATACCAGTCAATGGTCTTCAAATCCATATTAGTGCAAGGCTCGTCCAAAAAAAGTAGCTCACATTCAGAGTAAAGGGCCAGAGAAACTTTTAGCCGCTGTCTCATTCCAGAAGAGAAACTTCCGATGAATTTATTTTGTGCTTGAAGTAGGCCAATCTCTTTTTTGAATACGTCAATGGGTACAATACATTTCTTAAACTGGAAATGAAATGCCACCATTTCGTCTAGCGTGAATTCGTCAATTAAATCCTGATATGGAGCGCACATGGCCATGCTTCTGTAAACCTCCGTGGCAGGTATTTCTCTTTCTGCCTTGAAATATTTTATTAATCCTTCGCTGGGTGGAGTAATGCCCAGAAGTATTTGTAATAAAGTTGATTTGCCTGAACCATTAGGTCCGAGGATTACATATGTCTGGTTTTCCTGAGAAGTGAAATGAAGTTTTTTAAATACCCATTCGCGATTGAAACGCTTGCCCAGATTTTGAGCTTCAATTCTCATTCAAAACTTGCCGAGCCTGATGAAAACCCTTTCATAATACCGCGCTCAGACGCCCTTATGAAATTGACAATGTAGTCGCGTTCCTTGCTGGGTGGTAGTTCTTTTTCCACCAGATCGAGTGCCTTTGAGTTGTTGAGTCCTTTTAGGAATATAAACCGGTAGATTTCCTGTATTTCTGAAATTTTATCAGAGTCAAAGCCTCTTCTTCTTAGCCCAATCGTATTTATACCGCAATATGTAAGAGGCTCGCGTGCTGCTTTGGTGTAAGGGGGAATGTCTTTTCTCACCAGGCTGCCGCCAGAAACCATCACGTGCGCACCAACTTTTACAAACTGATGGACAGCACTTGCCCCGCCAATAATCGCCCAATCTTCAATCGTAACATGCCCCGCCACTTGCACTGCATTTACTAAGACACAGTTGTTGCCTATGGTGCAATCATGAGCCACGTGCACATACGCCATCAACAAACAGTTCTTTCCAATTACAGTTTTGAATTTGTCGTTTGTTCCGCGGCTGATTGTTACAAATTCCCTGATTGACGTGTTATCTCCGATATACGTTTCAGTTTTTTCGCCCGCAAATTTTAAATCTTGTGGAATAGAGGAAACGGATGCTCCCGGGTAAATCTTTACGTTTTTTCCAAGTCTTGCGCCTTCCCAAATAACAGCATTGGGACCTATCCAACTGCCATCACCAATCTCTACATCCCCTTTGATGGTTGCGAAAGGTTCAATTACTACATTGTTCCCGATTTTCGCATCAGGATGCACGTTTGCTAAAGGATGGTGGCTCATAAGTCTTTTCTCACAATGCTTGCTGTCATCGTGCCTTCGCACACCAGCGTGTTACCTACATAGGCTCTTCCGTACATTTTAGCGATTCCTCTCCGGATAGGAGCAAGCAGGTCGCATTGAATTACTAAAGTGTCACCGGGTAAAACCATTTTTCTAAAACGAAACTCGTCAATTCCTAAAAAGTAAGTCCAGTAATTCTCAGGATCAGGAACTGTATTTAAAACAAGTATTCCGCCAATCTGAGCCATAGATTCTACTTGAAGAACGCCTGGATAAACAGGGTTGCGGGGAAAGTGCCCTTGAAAATAATTTTCATTCATGGTCACGTTCTTAACCCCGATTACGCGCTCATTGTCCAGGTAAATAATCTTGTCGATCAATAAAAACGGATAACGGTGAGGTAGAGTGTTAGCTATTTTATTGATATCCATCACAGGCGGTAACGCAGGATTGTATTTAGGCACCCCTTTCTTGTCCGCTTCTTGCATCGATTTTTTCAACTTCTTTGCGAAGGCCACGTTAGCCGCATGCCCTGGTCTTGCGGCCAGAATCTGAGCTTTCAAAGGTCTTCCGGCCAATGCAAGATCGCCAATGATATCCAACAGCTTGTGACGGGCGGGCTCGTTGTTATATCTTAATTCAATATTATTCAAAATGCCTTCCTTCTTAACTTCAACCTTAGGCTTGTTAAGCATTCGGGCGATATTGTCTAATTCATGAGGTTCAACAACTCTATCTACAATAACGATAGCGTTGTTGAGGTCACCACCACGGATAAGATTGTTTTTGTAGAGCATTTCCAGCTCATGCAAAAAACAAAATGTGCGGCAACTTGCTATTTCTTTTTCGAACTGCTGTATACTTGTGATCGAGGCATGTTGACTACCTAATACCGGAGAATTGTAATCCACCATTACCGTTACACGATAGTCATCTAACGGAAGGGCAGCAATTTCAACATTGCGGGCAGCTTCACGATAGAAAATCGAGTCCTGAACTTCAAAGAAGTCGCGTAACGCATTTTGTTCCTCCGTTCCGGCATCTTTCAGTACCTCAACAAATTGGATGGAGCTTCCATCCATAATCGGAGGCTCGGGGCCATCGATTTGAATCAGCACATTGTCGATCTCTAGTCCAACCAAAGCCGCCAGTGTGTGCTCAATTGTGCTTACGCGAGCGCCACTTTGTTCGATGGTGGTTCCTCTTGAAACATCGACTACACGATCGCAGTCGGCTTCGATGATGGGTGAGCCTGGCAGGTCAGTTCGTTGGAACTTGATACCATGGTTTGGCTTTGCGGGAACGAATGTCATGGTGGTTTGAACTCCTGTGTGAAGTCCGACACCAGAGATGGTCACCGACTTTTTTATAGTTTGCTGCTTATGATTGAGCATTGATTCAGAAAAGTGCGCAAATTTAAGGGAAAAGCCCTATAATCCAAAAAAGGCGTTTTGAGGTGAATTGGCTACCTTCTACGAACAACTCTAACCGTTTTGTTTGCTGATCCTGAAGATATTTTGGCAATGTACACTCCTTCTTGCCAATCTGTTAGATCTAATTCCTCTTCGAAGGCGGCTGTTTTTTGAGAGTCTAGAGTTTTGGTTATAACAAGCCTTCCGGTGCTATCCCAAATTGTAAGTGTTAGGTCTGCACTCGTGTCAATTGAGTACTTGATTTTAATAACTCCAGATGTTGGGTTGGGATAGAGTGTTATGTTAAAGTCGCTGGTTGTCTCAATGGCTGTTGGTTGCTGTTGCACGTAAAGATTATCCACCGACCAGCCCCAGCCAGTGATGGCATCGTTATTGGCATGAAGCCTGAACCGTAAGAGAACAGTATCACTTGCGGAAAATTTGTTCTTCAGATCAAATGTTTCCAAGGCGTTTAAGGAAGTCGAGCCTGTAGCATTTGCATTGAAAGCTGTGAGCCAACTGGCATTGGTAGACGAGTTGTAACCGTTGGAAACAGGTATCCAGGTTAATCCGTCTTTTGTTGCCTCAAGAATGACGTAATCATTGAAAGCAGCTTGTCCGAAAACAGATCCTGTTGATCCCGGCTGCACCACTACTG
>CAZNCO010000389.1:0-5007 GCA_964571345.1 uncultured Ohtaekwangia sp. | reverse complement strand
ATTTTTTCTGATGACCATCGCTTCAGCTGGTGCATTCTTTCTTGGCGAATTTCCGGAAGGAGCGGCTGTGATGTTGTTTTATAATATTGGCGAACTGTTTCAAGGGGCAGCAGTTGGCAAAGCAAAAAATAATATCAAAGCGCTTCTTGATCAGCGTCCGCTTGCAGCAACTGTTTTCAGGGGGAGTGTTTTCCTTCAAGTCAAACCAGAAGACGTTAACGTTGGAGAATGTATTCAAGTAAAAGCTGGCGAGCGGATTCCGCTTGACGGAAAGTTGTTGAATGAATTCGCCTACTTCAATACTTCCGCGCTAACGGGCGAAAGCGTTCCAAGAAAATTTGTAAAAGGAGAAACGGTCTGGGCCTCTTCGATCAGCAGTGATGCCGTAATTGAATTGGAGGTCACGAAAAACTTTTCGGATAGTTCACTCAACCGTATTCTTAACTTGGTTCAAGAGGCTATCACACGAAAAGCACCGACAGAACTATTCATTCGAAAGTTTGCAAAAGTTTATACTCCAGCTGTAGTTGGTGCGGCAACGCTTCTTATTTTACTTCCTTATTTTTTTGTGAGTGATTATGTGTTTCGCGATTGGCTCTATCGCGGGCTTTTGTTTTTGGTTGTGTCTTGCCCTTGCGCTTTGGTGATTTCTATACCTCTTGGATACTTTGGTGGAATTGGAGCAGCATCGCGCAATGGAATTTTATTTAAAGGTTCCAACTATCTTGATTTGATTACAAAAGTTGACACAATTGTTTTTGACAAAACTGGGACGCTCACGAAAGGAGTTTTCAAAGTAACAAAAGTCGTTTCAAACCGACTGGAAAAATCAGAGTTCCTTCAAAAGATAACTGCTGTAGAAAAACATTCCACTCATCCCATCGCGAAAGCAATAGTGGCAAGTGTTGATCAAAAGAATTTGAATCACCAGGTTTCCGATCTGAAAGAATTTGCCGGTGAAGGCATCAAAGCAAAGTTGAATGGCGATGAAATTTTGGTTGGGAATCAAAAATTGTTGACTCGGTTTGGAGTTGAATTAAATAATATTCCAGCTGAAGTTGAAACAACGGTCTTTCTTGCTGTCAATGGTACTTTGGAAGGCTACGTTTGTATTTCCGATGAAGTGAAGGAAGATTCAAAAATTGCAATCGAAAATCTTCGCAAGGAAAATATAAAGACCGTAATGCTTTCCGGTGACAAGAACTCCATCGCAAAAAAAATCGGAGACGAACTCTTGATCAATGAATCGTTAGGTGATCTCCTTCCGGAAGGCAAAATGAAAAAGCTGGAAGAGCTAAAAAAGAATTCAAAAGCGATTGCTTTTGTCGGAGATGGTATCAATGATGCTCCCGCTCTCGCCCTCAGTGACGTTGGAATCGCTATGGGTGGGCTTGGAAGCGATGCAGCCATCGAAACAGCAAGTGTAGTTATTCAAAACGATCAGCCTTCCAAAATTTCAATCGCCATTCAAGTCGGTCAAGCCACAAAAAGTATTGTCTGGCAAAATATCGTGTTAGCCTTCGGAGTGAAATTGATTGTACTGTCACTTGGTGCTGGAGGAATTGCTACGATGTGGGAAGCAGTGTTTGCAGATGTTGGAGTAGCTCTATTGGCTATCCTGAATGCAGTAAGACTTCAGCACATGAAGTTCTGATTACTCGTACCTCAACGCTTTAACCGGATTTGTCTTTGCATTGACAAAGCACCTTTCAGTGCGTTTGTAGCAGGAAAAGTAGAATGGCCACAACAATTACCTTGTCTTTTTTCTGATCCGGTAGATATATACCCGATTATTGTGATAAATGGTTTCTTTCTCTTTCGCCAATCCATTCTTTTCGGCAACGCGAATGGATTCTTTGTTGTCAACCTGAATAATGGATATGATTGAGTCTGCAAGATTATTCGCGAAAGCGTGATCGATACACTTCTTTGCCGCTTCAGGTGCGAAGCCCATCCCCCAGTATTTTGGAATAATGGAGTAGCCCACTTCTAATTCTTCAGCGCCATCCACCGTTTGGACCAAAAGCCCACACCAGCCCACGATCTCATGGCTGATTTTATGGATGAGGAGGTTTGTTCCACCTTTTTTGTTTGCATAACGCCACATTTGCTTTTCAAACCACTCCTGACAAAGAAGCTTTGGATCGGTGATTTCACTTTGCCAGTATCGATTGCTCAAAGGATGTTCAAAAAATGAAAAACAAGTAGCCATGTCTTCCTCAGAAAGTTTCCTGAAAAAAAGTCGGTCTGATTCTAAACCTTGAAGAAGTAAATCGGGGGAATTTATCAAGCGATTTTGTCAAACTCAGTAATAAACCTTGTCACTTTGTTGGGAGTAGATTCACACCAAACCACACCGTCCATCATCTCCACATATTTTTTCACAATTGAAAGTCCTAGTCCTGTTGAACTTTCCCCTGCAGTTGGCCTGGCGCTAAGTTTTGCAAATTTTTTAAAAGCTTGCTGCAAGTCTTCAGGTGTCAGGCCAGGGCCAAAATCTTCTACAATAACCCTCACTTTGTTGACCAAAACTTCAAAATAGATATTTACAGCTTTTTGCTGAGGAGAAAACTTGATAGCATTTGAAATTAGATTTTCATAAATCTGCGTAAGAAAGAGCGGGTCACCTTTTATTGTCACTGTCTTGTCTGCAGAGAAATTAAGATCAATATTTTTTCTCGCAGCCTGTTTTTCAAAACTCTTGACTACCTGAAGTATGATGTTGTTAAGATTTACTGGCTCCAGGAACATTTTGACACGATTATTCTCCAAGCCATCAACATCCAGAATATTTGTAATCATTTTGTTTGAGCGCTGAGCCGACTCAGTAATTTTTCGAACCATCTCCTGCTGTTCGGCCGTTAACTTATCTGCTTCAAGCGTCAATAACTGCGCAAGTCCCTGAACATGACTGATTGGCGTTCGCAAATCGTGAGCAAGTATTTTAATGAGGTTATTCTTTTCTTCGTCCAGTGCCAGAAGATGTTCATTTCTTTTTTCCAGCTGCAAATTTTTTAACTCAATATTCTGACGCTGTATTTCAATCTGATCTTTCTGCTTATTTCTTTTTTGATACATCACCACAATCGTGATTAACATAAAAATGGAGATCGTAGAAAGAATCATTAACACAGTTCGTGTGCGCGCCTCGCTTTCAATCTGATTGGCTTGTTCTTGTATATTGCGCGATTGTATTTCCTTTTCCTTGTTGAGAAGATGAATGGGGTCATCCGCTTGGCCGATCAGGCTTTCCATGAGGCGATATACTTCCGGATCAAGATACTTGGGCAACACCTTCTCCAAATCAGAATCAAATGAAGTGCTCAAAAAATAATCGTGAATTGCATTTGCCCAGGTGCTGCTTTGCGGATAAATGATTCCATACCCTTCACGCTTTATCGCAAGAATATTTTGGCGCTTTACTGCGATCGAAGGATTTTCATTAAACATCATCAAATACACTGGCAAATCGATGTAGCCAAAGCAATTGTTGCATTTTTCAACAGCACGTAAAATATTTTCGCTGCTGTGAATGTATTCTAACGAGAAAGGAATTCCCAGCTGATCCTGCAAGCGGAAAAGATCTTTTTCGTAAGTCGTGCCGCGAATGGTAATTGCTTTTAGTCTACCAAATAATGACTTGAACTCATCTTCAGATTTTACAACCGGCACATCTTTACTGGAAATCAGCACTGACGCATCCGGAATATAAGACGGAGAAAATCCAACTTCGCTCTGCCTTTCAGGAATAATTGAAAACGCAGACGCACCAAAAGTGCCGTCTATATTTTCGGTGGCAATTACTTTGTAGCAATCCGCAAAACTTTTTGTTTCAACCCACTGAATCGACAATCGAATGCCTTTCTTCGTAGCAAGGTAACGTCTGAACCCTTCCATAATTTCAAACTCGATTCCTTGTATCCTTCCGCGGCCAGCATTATAAATGAATGGTCTCGATTCATGCCAGTATACCGTGATCTCTGCCTTACCTTCTCGCAACGCTATTTCCCATGTTGAATTGGAAACTGGCCTTGCGTACAATCCGAATGGCATGATTGTAAAAAGGCAAACCACCACCAACTTTAACAAGGTCATACCTGATAATTAAAATCAATTATAAGCGCGAATTTTTTATCGAATCCGTCTTCCTTTCTTTAAAACCATATCGACACGCTGTAGCAAATCGATATGTCTTAATACATCGCCTTTCACTGCAATGATATCTGCGTACTTTCCTGGTGTCACAGTGCCAAAATCCTTGTCAACACCCATTGCCACAGAAGGCCAATAGGTAGCTGCCCGGATGGTGTACATGGGATCAAATCCGAATTTATTTACCCACACGTCCAATTCATTCCATGTGCTCTGGCTGTGGAACTTCATGGGTATTCCACTATCTGTTCCGATAAGAAGAACAACTCCCGTTTCTTTAAGTTGCTTTACTTTCTTTTCCAGAGTAGGCCTTCGAAGCGGATTCAATTGAAAATACGAAAGCTGCCCTGGTTTTTGAATCGATTGCTTAATGTCTTGGATAATGCTGTCAGGTAAATCCAGGTGCCATGAATCATTATCAAGTATTTCGGGGTTATCCCGAACATATTCAAAATTGTAAAGACCTTCTACCGTGGGTGTCCAAAACAAAGGACCAAGATTCATTTTGGCCGTGCGTTCCTTGATCATATCAAGAATGTCTTCCGGATATTCTGGTGCTGCTGCCAAACCGGTGTGTTCAAAACAGTCAACACCAGCTTTCATTCCTCTGCGAATTTCTTCGGGCCGATGAGAATGAGCGACCACTTTTAGTTTATGCTTATGTGCTTCATCTACCACAGCCATTACTTCATCCATCGTCATCTCGTCTTGGTCGATGAGTTTAATAACGTTAACACCTGCTTTAGCTAATTGCTGAACTTTTGCCCGCGCATCAGCTACACCATTCACGCCCCATCGAAAAGCTTCTGTACCAGGGTAAGCAGCATGCTGTATAAAAGGCCCACTCATATACAT
>CAZNCO010000388.1:0-5033 GCA_964571345.1 uncultured Ohtaekwangia sp. | reverse complement strand
GCATTGTATGGAACACTTGGTATCTTCCTTCCGCTGATTGCTGTGAACTGCTCCGTGTTAGGTGCAGCGCTCTTCATGGTAGGTCGCCCTTATAATCTTGCGGAGGCTACCACATTTGGAATTGGCTCTGGCATTGGCTGGATGCTGGCGATTGTTGCCCTTGCAGGAGTTCGCGAGAAAATGAAATATAGCAACGTACCCGGCCCATTGAAAGGCTTAGGCATCACCTTCATCCTCGTGGGCTTGATGTCGTTGGGATTCCTGAGCTTCTTAGGATTCTCGTTGTAAGAAATCAAAGTTTAAGAAAGAAAGGCTCCGGTGAGGAGCCTTTTTTATTGCCTGATCATTTTTGGTCTGGCTGATTCATTTTAATTTCTGTACATTTATCGATAAACCTATTCTTATGGCTACCTATAAACTCTCTGTCAATGGACAGAGCCACGAGGTTAATGCCGAACCCAACACTCCGCTGCTCTGGGTTTTGCGCGATTACCTCGATCTCACAGGAACAAAATTCGGTTGCGGCAAAGCGTTGTGTGGAGCCTGCACCGTTCACTTAGATGGTAATCCGATACGGTCATGCTCTACCCCGGTTTCCTCTGTCGGGAATAAAGCAATCACAACCATTGAAGGCATTTCTGAAAAAGGCCTGCACCCAGTGCAACAAGCCTGGATGGAAGAGAACGTGCCCCAATGCGGCTATTGCCAAACCGGTCAAATCATGTCTGCCATTGCGCTGTTGGAAAAAAATCCAAACCCAAGCGATAGCCAAATAGAAGCCGCTATGGCTGGAAATATTTGCCGATGTGGCACCTACGAAAGAATCCGAAAAGCAATTAAGAGAGCCTCTAACGCTGCAGCAAAATGAAAACAGAACAAGAAACCTATCAATCCAAAGTCTTTAAAGTTTCACGCAGAGACTTCCTGAAAACCACTTCTGTGAGCATGGGCGGATTGCTGCTCGGCATTCAGTTGAGTTGCAGCGACAACAAGAAATTAACCGGAAACCCTTCGGTTGTTTTCTCCCCGAATATTTTCATCAGCATCAATGGCAATGGAGACGTCACCTTGATTGCCCATCGTTCAGAAATGGGAACCGGCATTCGCACAAGCCTTCCGCTCGTGATGGCGGATGAATTGGAGGCGGACTGGAACCGCGTGAAAGTAGAACAGGCTGTTGCCGATGAAAAATATGGAGATCAAAATACAGATGGCTCCTATAGCGTGCGAATGTTTTTCATGCCTCTGCGAAAAGCAGGTGCCACTGTTCGCCTGATGCTGGAGCAAGCAGCTGCCAAAGAATGGGGCGTGAATGTGTCAGAGTGTAAAGCAAAAAATCACGAGGTTGTTCATACGTCTGGTAAAGCACTTGGATTTGGCTACCTGGCGGAGAAAGCAGGAGCATTACCTATACCCGATGAAAAAAGTGTGACATTAAAAGATCCGAAAGATTTTAAATACATCACCAAACAAAGCTCCATCGTTGACTTAAAAGACATCGTCACCGGCAAAGCAAAGTTTGGCTACGATTACAAACTGCCCAACACAAAGTTTGCCGTGATCAAACGCAATCCAGAAGCAGGCGCTGGCCACAAGTCGTTTAATATGGATGCTGCCATGAAAGTGCCGGGCGTGATAAAAGTATTTGCACTGGATGCTCCAGGGTTTCCGACAAACTTCAATAAGCCTTTGGGTGGCATCGTAGTAGTTGCTGAAAATACCTGGGCTGCCATGCAAGGCCGGAATGCGCTGGAAGTAACGTGGGAAAAGGGAATCAATGCCGATTACGATTCGCTGCAATATAGTAACGACATGTTAAAGCATGCGAATACCAAAGGAAAAGTAAGGCGTGAAAACGGCAACGCATATGCCGCGTTGGGTAAAGTAAAAAAAGTTGTAGAGGCTGATTACATTGTTCCACACCTGTCGCACACACCGATGGAAACACCTTGCGCCTCAGCCCACGTGCACGATGGCGTATGCGAAGTATGGGCGCCTACACAAGACCCTCAAGGCGTTAGAAAAACACTGGCTGCTGCGTTGAATATGGACGAGAAGGCCGTTACCGTCAACATTACTTTGCTGGGAGGTGCCTTCGGTAGAAAATCAAAACCGGACTTCATCGTAGAGGCTGCACTCATTTCAAAAAACATTGGGTCACCAGTTAAAATTCTGTGGACACGCGAAGATGATATTCAGCACGACTTCTATCACTTTCCATCGGCACAGCATTTGAAAGTAGGAATAGATGAAAACAACAAAGTAAGTGCATGGCTACATCGCTCCGTATTTCCAACCATTGGGGGAACGGCTAATCCAAATGCAAAAGAACCCAGTGGTGGCGAGCTGAGCATGGGCATGGTAGATCTGCCGTTTGCCATCAACAATTTTAGCAGTGAAACCCAGGAAGCAAAAGTTAAGATACGCATAGGATGGCTGCGATCCGTAGCCAATATTCATCATGCATTTGCTGTGGGAAGTATGCTGGATGAAGTGGCACACGCACGCAATGTAGATCCGATTCAAAACATGCTGGACGTGCTCGGACCTGATCGCATCATTGATGTAAAAACATTAGGATCAGATTTTTCCAATTACGGTGAAAAACCGGAAGACTTTCCGTGGGATACAGGACGATTTAGAAAAGTAATTGAAACCGCAAAGGAGAAATCCAACTTTGGAAAGAGCTTACCGAAAGGCAGCGGCCAGGGATTTGCAGCACACCGAAGCTTTTTAACCTACGTAGCTTGTGTAGTGGAAGTAACAGTAGACGACCAAAAGAAAATTAGGATTTCAAAAGTAGATTATGTAGTAGACTGCGGAGTGCCGGTGAACCCCGAACGAATTAAATCGCAGTTTGAAGGGGGAGCAGCCTTCGCGGCAAGCCTCGCTTTAAAGAGTGAAATTACGATCAAGAACGGAGCAGTACAGCAAGCCAACTTCAATGACTACCTGGTAGCACGCATGAGCGATGCACCTTATGAAACTGCGGTGCATATTATTGAAAGCGGAGAGAAACCAACCGGAGTGGGTGAGCCACCAGTGCCTCCATTTATTCCAGCACTTTGCAATGCAATTTATGCAGCCACCGGCCAGCGCATCCGGCAACTGCCCATCAAACTTGCATAGGAAATCAAAAGGGTACAAAAAAAGAAACCGTCCTTCTCAGGACGGTTTCTTTTTCAAGAATGTTATATGCAAAATATTATCTTACTATTTTAACATTCACCGCATTCATTCCTTTTTTGCCTCTCTCTTCATCATACTCAACAACATCATTTTCTCTGATTCTGTCTTGTAGACCTGAGCTGTGCACAAAAATGTCTGAGCCTGAATTGGATGGCTTAATGAATCCAAAACCTTTTTCTTCGTTGAAGAATTTTACTGTTCCTTGCATTGTGTAATAATTAATTAAAAAAAAATAATATGTACAAAGGTACGACTATTATCTACGATTCCTAAAAGTGGTCATTGCACATCAGATTCGAAGGTTTTCCGGGTTATTTTGATAAAAATCCCGACATTACTCCTTCGCTCCTTCAAAGCTGAATCCCATCGCATCCATTTTAAGTTTAATCACTTTCTGATCATCACTTCGCAGAAATTGAATCTTAGCCTTTCCATCTGCATCGAATTGATCGGGCTCACCGGTAGGTTTAATTTCTCCTACTTGGCCTCCTGCATCCATCATAAGTTTGTTATCCTTCACGGTAACAACAATGTGAGTAAATGGTAGACCGGTCATGGCAAATTTCCCTACGTACTCCGTAAGATTCAGCGGCTTCTCATTGGCGACCGTTGCAGAGGGTGCGGTTGGGTTTGCTGTCTTAAATGATGAGTTCATTACCACCATCAACGACAAACCTGATTTTGCATTTGGATTTTGAAACACTGCATATACATTGTGCTCTCCTTTCACCGGCTGAATTTTAACTGACACGGGTCTTGGGGCAAACCCACTTCCAACATCACCAATAAAATCTGACTTGCCGATGAGTGTACCTGTAGGAGAATCGATGTGCACTTCAATGGTTCCTCCTTCTGCGTTTAGCTGAGCCTTCGGGGCAACGGCCATAAATTCAATCTCGCTGATTCCTGCCAGATCAATCTGCCTGAGACCGATGTAACTTCCATGCTTGGTTGGAATCACAAAACTATTTCCACCGAACGACATCTTATTTACATTCGAAAACTCATCATACTTGGTTGGGTTGATATTCGGGCTTCTCAACGTAAACGTCTCTTCCGAGGCAATTGAAGGAAGTCCGTTAGCGCCACGATCTTTATAAGAAGCACGGAAAATATAAACTCCCTGGCCTTTATCGTTTGGCTTCTTCTTGGTCACATACGTTCCTTGCACAGGCAGTGATTTCACTTTTGCTTTCTCATCCGTAAGGCCTAAAATATATTTCACCATTTCTCCGGCATCTGCAGCCGAAAGTTGCGGATGGCCGGCCATGGGCACATTACCCCAAACACCACTACCACCAGAGATAACTTTCTTCGCAAGATTTTCTACGGCACCAGCTTTGCCTTTGTACTTCAGAGACACATCGCGGTAAGCAGGCCCAATCGATTTCTTATCAACACTATGGCACGCTTTGCAATCGCTGCCTTCAATCAATCGCATTCCTTTCAGGTTCGGTACACTTGCTTCTGCCGTGCGATGGCCTTGTGCTATGATGTTTTTGTCATAGCCTTCTGCCAAGTAATCGATATTCACCACCACCTGGTCGGGCTTTATCTTTCCGTTCGCGAGCGAGCCGTCTTCTTTGTCTTCCACATTCACTTTGTAATCATACACCTGATCAGGGAAGTAAAACGATTTGCTGTTATTACCAATGTCAAAAGAAATCACAGGTGTTTCATTTCCTGCTGTTAGCTCTAAAGATTGAGTAGAAACGCCTCCCTTTCCATCGGCAACAGTAAGCGTTGCTTTGTAAATATCTGCTTTGTCAAACGTAACTTTAGGATTCTCTCCTGTAAAGCTTTTTACAAAACCATTCTTTGAAGTAATCTTCCAAGAGTAGGTC
>CAZNCO010000387.1:0-5034 GCA_964571345.1 uncultured Ohtaekwangia sp. | reverse complement strand
ATATATGACAGTGGAAGAACCAGTCTTTTTCTTCATTGGCATAGAACTCAATGGTTACAGTTTCCATCGGGCCAATGTCGAAGGTGTGTTTCATTGGCGAATACTCGCCCTGAACATTGAGGAAACGGAAGAAGTGACCATGCAAATGAAGCGGGTGGCGCATCATGGTATTATTGACCAAGATCATGCGCACGTTTTCCCCTTTGCGTATCGATATTTTGTCTGATTGCGAAAGTGTCTTGTTGTCAAACGACCATACATAGCGGATCATATTTCCGGTGAGGTTGAGTTTGATCTCACGCATAGGAAGTTTCTCGTTCAGTATAGTTGGCTTTGGCGAGCGGAGCATATCATACGTGAGGGCAACTTCGCTTTGATCGCCCATGTTCATTTTTGACATATTCATTTTCGACATATCCATGTTATTCATCGTGGTATCTTTGGGCATTGTCATGGTTGAATCCATGTTTATTTCTTTCATGGATGCTGTATCCATTTTCATGTTCATCATGGACGAATCTTTTTTCATATCCATGTTGTCCATATTCATCTTGCCCATGTCATGACCTTTGTGTTCGCCTTCCATTTTCATTCCCTTCATGTCGCCCATGTCCATACCGGCCATATCGCTCATGTTGTTCATTTCGCGCATCATGTCGAAGTAGTTTACTTTCGGGAGGTTGGGTGCATTCCTTCGCATACCTTCTCCCAAATACAAAGAAGAATGACCAGAAATATCTTGTGCAGTGGCACGGAATTCATACGCCATTCCATCGTCCGGAATTTTTATTTCCACATCATATGTTTCGGCAATCGCCACAAGGATTTTGTCAACTTCAACGGGTTGCACGGCTATGCCATCGGCGGCCACTACTTTCATTTTGCCACCCGCAAACTGAATCCATTGATAGGACGATGAGCTTCCGTTGATGATTCTCAGCCGGAGGGAATCGCCCGGTTTCGCATCTGCGTATGTATTCTCCGATTTTCCATTAATGAAAAAGCGGTTGTAGTACACATCGGATACATCCATGGCAGGCATGCGCATCCACTCCGTCTTCGCGCGGTCTTTCAGGTAGCCCTTCGTCAGCGCTTCGCCCCAGCTTTGAACCGAATTTTTCTTAATGCCGTACCAGTCCAGTCCGCGTTTAAGATTGCGCAACACTTCGTGCGGGTGTTCGTCCGTCCAATCGCTGAGTATGATCACATGTTCTTTCATGTTCGTTGATTCGTCCCATCCTTTCGGGTGAATAACGATAGAGCCATAAATCCCCGATTGCTCCTGCAACATGGTATGCGAGTGATACCAGTAAGTTCCGGTCTGGATCAATGGAAATTTAAACGTATGTGTCTGACCGGCCTTGATTGGCGCAGTATTCAGATATGGAACACCATCTTCTTCATTGGGTAGCAAGAGTCCATGCCAG
Source organism: uncultured Ohtaekwangia sp. (assembly GCA_964571345.1). GTDB lineage: Bacteria > Bacteroidota > Bacteroidia > Cytophagales > Cyclobacteriaceae > ELB16-189. The sequence goes on along the minus strand of CAZNCO010000387.1, from coordinate 3,607 downwards.
TGAATAGAGGTTTCTTCATTCTTTAATTTATTGTGCACGCGGATGATGGCTGTATCGCCTTCGGTAAAATGCAGCACCGGAGCGGGTATGCCTCCGTTGACGGCCAAGCCCATTTTCTCTTTGCCGGTATAATTCACTATGAGTTGATCGATGTAGAGATCATACTCTAAGCGTCTGGATGACGTGAAATGTTTTTCATCCCCCATGTTATGTTGGGCAAGCAGGGGTATATATACTGCGAATATCAGCAGCATATATACCAGCTTTGTCATTAGAAATTTTGCCGAAGGTCTAATGTTCATGGTCGTCTTTATGCTCTTTCGGTGCTTCCAACTTCATTCCGCATTTTGAGCACTTGTCCCCGTCTTTGCCAGTTACTTCAGGGTGCATCGGACAAGCGTACGCCATTTTTGTAGAATCCATTTCGTCATGATGATGGGTGCTGTCGGCTTCCATGTGTTCGTGTTCTGCTTCCTCGTTAGATTCTTTTTTTCCTCCACAGCCTGTGACTAACAGTGAGGCAATGAAAAATCCTGAAATGAGGATAGCGATGGTGAAGAATGATTTTTTCATAGTTAAATAAAGATTAATTGGTCAATAATAAATTTTTTAGTGATGATGTTCCATTTCAAGGAATTTTCCCTGCGGGCCGATCCCTTCGATGTGCACAATCTGCGAACCATAATGGCCTGCACGCGATACACTGTAAGCCGATACAATTAACACAACGCCTACCACTGCTGCTGCCCAACGCTTTTCCTTGAAAACAAACAGGTTAGCAATCTGTAGTAGTAAGGCCACAATGCCGGAATTGATTGTCCAGTCGGCCCATTTGTCGTGTTGGTCTAATACCATCTGTGCATGATCACTGATGCCGTGCGTGTGTGGATGAAAATTTTTGCCTGCTAACCAGGCGGCCAGAACCCCCGCAAAAAGAATGGCGGTAATGATCCAGGAAATTTCTTTCTTCATAAAATACAGGTTCGCCAATTGAATGGCTGCTGCCACCAAAATCAAGACAATGGCAAAGTGAACGATAAGCGGATGCAGCGTAGGGAAGTCTTTGAAATCGGCTGTTACTTTAGATTCATCTACTTTCATGCCTTCATCGTGATGATGAACAGTATCACCTTCGGCATGCTCCTTTTGTTCACCCATGTTCATGGTAGAATCCATCTTGGTTTTGGTTGAATCTTTTTTGTGTTTCTTCCCACCGTGTGCAAACACAAGTGCAGGGAGAGATAAAAACAGTATGAGAAAAATGGTTTTCATTTTATGGAATTTTAAAATGTAGGTAATCACGAAATGCTACAAGGAGCAGTTTCGCGTGAAGACTTTCAATCTTCATTAAATGAATATAAAATTCTGCTAGGTACTCTCAGTATTAGAGAGTATTAGGATAAAAAAGGAGGAGCACGCAGTAACGGAGGTCTGGCACGACTTGAATTATAAACTTTTTCTTTGGGAGATGATTCTGAGAAAGTGTCTTTAGGAAAAGTATAGTTGCAAAGATCTGCTACAAATACAGGGCATTGGTCTTGAGAGGTAGCTTTCTCCTTTACTTCAAAACTAAATTTTGAAACTACGTAGTCAGTATTTGAAAAATGAATAAACAGCGGAAGAGAAGGGTCTTCTTTGTGATCCGAATCTTCGTCTTCATGCTCGTGAGAATTCAAGTGACCACGGTATGTATGTAAATGCTGCTTTTCCCGGGCCTGATGGCGATGAGGAAGAATGCTGTGCCCAAGCGAACAAGCTACAGAGAGGAAAAAAAAGGAGTACTTACCAAGCCCCATCATAAGTTTTCAAAAATAATTATTTCAGAGGCAGTTACCTAACTAAAGCTGGAAATAGGACCAAATTTAAACATTTCTTATTTGGAATAAATCTAAATAAAAATAACTTTGCAGACTTATTTAAGGTACTTAAACATGAAAAAAAACTTTTTAACGATAGCCATTTGCGGTGCAATAACCTATGCTATGGGGCAAAACTCCTCCAGTTTGGATTCAATTCCAGTCAAACACCTTCAGGAAGTAATTGTTAGAGGATATAGATCTATGAATGGGATTGGGAGAATGAACGAACATGCGGGCAATGTCATTTATTCCGGGAAGAAAAATGAAATCCTGCAAATTGACAGCCTCGATGCCAACAAGGCAATCAATAATACAAGGCAAATTATCGGTCGCATCCCCGGTGTTAACATTATAGAAACGGAAAGTGCCGGATTTACAGCGAACGGAATTGCTTTTCGCGGACTGAATCCGTACCAAAGCATTGAAACCAATACAAGGCAAAACGGCTACAATATTGCTGCCGATATTTTTGGATATAATGAGGCCTACTACCTGCCTCCTATGGAGGCCGTGAAGAGTATCACGTTCCTTCGGGGATCATCCGCCTTGGCATTCGGCCCTCAAATCGGGGGCATGGTTAACTATGAAATAAAGGAGGGAGCGAAAAAAACTTTTGAAGGGACCTTCTCACAAACGGCGGGAAGTTATGGCTTGTTTAATTCTTACAATTCGATCGGGGGCTCTTATAATAAAGTAAAATATTTTGGCTACTTCCAATACCGCAAGATGGATGGCTGGAGACAGAATTCAGATCAAACCCAATTATCAGGTTTTGCCAGCGTAAAATACTCTCCGACTCAACGACTGGAGATTGGCGTGGAGTACACCTTCTTTAGAAACAAAATCCACATGCCCGGTGGCCTGACAGACTCTTTGTTTGCCATAAACCCCAAATATTCCGATCGAAGCCGGAATTGGCTTGAGAGCCCGTGGAATATCTTCGCGGTAAAAGCTGATTATAAAGTTAGCAACAGAACTTCTTTGAGTTTGAATTCTTCGTTCATGTTGAGTCAGCGCAACCTTATTTGGCGCAACGAAGATGGTTGGCCCACAGGCGATACCATTACCTCCAGCCTTGCATACATGCCGAGGGAATTGGAAAGAGAGAATTTTACAAGCTCCACCAATGAACTGCGCGGAATTACGGAATATGAAATTGGAGGGAAACAGCAAACCTTGGCGTATGGTATTCGGTATGCCTACTCATGGCTGAAACGGCAAGAGGGTGCTGAAGGGACAACAGGAACTGATTTTGATTTGACACAAGTAACGCCCTGGCCGGTGTACATGAATTTTTATACCACCAACGTTGCAGTATTTGCCGAGAATACTTTTCACCCGACAACCCGTTTAAGCATCACCCCGGGGCTACGCTACGAATTCCTTAGTACTACCGCTGACGGCTATGCCGAGAATGAAGCGGGCGACAGTAACGAAGAATTTGTGACAGCCAACATGAAGAAAAGCAGCAGAGTGTTTTTGGTGGGTGGGATCGGATTGGAATTCAAGACATCCGAATCGTCAAATATTTATGCTAATTACAGTCAATCCTATAAACCCATCACCTACAGCGACCTGACCCCGTTTGGAACCATCGCGAAAATAGACCCGAAACTGAAAGACGCAGCGGCCGACAATGTTGATATCGGGTTTCGCGGAAGCGTCAAGAATATTTTGAACTTTTACCTAAGCGTCTTCTATCTCAACTATCAGAATAAGATCTGTACGGTTTTAAGAACTGATAACCA
>CAZNCO010000386.1:0-5042 GCA_964571345.1 uncultured Ohtaekwangia sp. | reverse complement strand
GTTAGACACGGTTGCCGGTATCAATATTCAAGTGGGGCCTCAGTTTGGTTTTGCGTCAGGAGGTCAGGCAACAACTACAATTAATAACGCAGTCACAACTCAAAGCTATAGCGATATTGTTAAGGGAAGTGATGTGAGCATTGCGATGGGATTAGGATGGGATCTTCCATTTGGTCTGAGCGTAGACGGACGCTACAATTTGGGTGTATCGAATAATAATAATACATCAAACACTGGTTCTCTTAAAAACCAGGTGATCATGGTTTCTGTAGGATACAGACTGTTCAAATTGGGTAAATAATTCCTGAACCACCATCAACCAAGTACATCCAATACATTGAAACTACACTTGTGTGGCGATTACTTTGGGTAACTTTATTAATACAAAAAATAGCCAGCGAAATCGTTGGCTATTTTTTTAGACGCTCGATAAAATCAATTACTCTTTTTCTCCGTTACGTTTGCAGAAAAAGTGATTTGACTGTTTCCATCGGCAGCATTTGAGACAATTGTTACCACTTTATTTTGCCTTCCAAATTTTCCTGAGCTGTTGAATTGAACAGGTATTTCTCCTTTGCCGCCAGGCTTAATGGGATCGCGAGGCCACCCTTTTGGAGTTGTGCAGCCACAGGTTACTTGAACATTTGTGATGATTAGTGGCTCCGTACCGGTATTCGTAAATTTGTATACAAAATCTACCTTTTCGCCTTCGATGATGTCCCCAAAGTCGTGTGTTTTTTTTTTCCCATTCAATGGCTGCGCCAGTGGCCTCTCTCTTCTGAGCCCATGATGGTGTGCCAAGCACTATAAGGCAAAATAGAAAACGAAGTTTTATAATTTTCATAGGGGATTGAAAAATAAAGATACTACGTTTACAATCATGTTATGAAATTGGTTCATGGAAATTAATGCTTCTCAACTTGAGTCGGTTCAGAATTTTTATGGAAACCGTTTGCGTGTAAGGTGCTGTGGATTGCTTGTACAAGACGAACGTCTTTTGATGGTAAAGCACGACCTAGGCAGGGGAGATTTCTGGTCGCCACCTGGAGGGGGAATTCAAGTGGGGGAAAGAGCCTTAGATTGCTTAAAAAGGGAATTTCAGGAGGAAACAGGATTAATTGCGGAAAATTGTGACTTTCTATTCAATTGCGAATTACTAAGGAAACCTTTACATGTAGTAGAACTGTTTTTTCGGGTGCAGAAGGTGACGGGAGTTCTTAAGACTGGAAGCGATCCTGAAAAAGGTGCTCCCTCGGTTATTCTGGACACCCGTTTTTTGTCATGGGATGAAATTGCCGCGATCGAAAAAGACAAACTTCACGGCATTTTTGGTTATGTAAGCCAACCCGTGCAAATTTTGGACTTGAGGGGTTATTTTACGTTGTAAAAGGTTGCTTTTAACAAACTAAAATTTCTATTATTGCAAGATAAACCTGTTTAAACCTATGAACCTGAACAAAATCCTGACCTTTGTATTTCTGGCAGCCAGCCTTTTTCTCGGATTCAGACTCTATCGTGGAGTAGAAGGCACTATTGAAGAGAGGGAGAATATTAAAAATGTAGAATCGGCTGTAATTGAGAAGTTAAAATTGATTAGGGAGGCGGAAATTGTTTTTCATGAGGTGAATAAGCGATACACCGCTAATTGGGACTCATTGTCGAATTTCATCGAAACAGGTAAAGTGCCGATTATCCAACGCAGGGAAGTAATTAAACAGCTTTCATATGGCCAGGAAGAGGTGAAGGTTTTCATAGATACATTAGGTTATACACCTGCCAAAGAGCGAATATTTAAAAAGAATTATTCTTTGAGTGCTGCCGATGTTGGAATTTTCAAAGGATATAAGGTGAAAGAAGGCGATCGCGTTATCAAGAACCAAAAGGCCTATGTGATATCTGTTGGCGGAAAAGATCAGGAACCTCCATTCTCTGAGCAGGGTATCATTAGTAAGCTAGAGCCTGTTAATGTTGGTGACGAAATTAAAAAAGGTCAGCAGCTTATTAGCTATTGGGATTATCAATTCAATCCAAACACTGATTTGAAGAAGATCGGTGAATTACCTGGAAACCCTGGTAAGAACTTTGACATCTTTGTGGGCAAGGTCGATAGAAATGGTGTCTTCGTTCAGGTGATCGAAGTCAAAGATCCGGATCCAATCAATAAGTCCCGTAAGGAAAGTAACGAACAGAAGAATCGTAAGCCACTGCACTTCGGTTCAAGAATTGATGTTTCTACTTCTGGTAACTGGGAATAATTCAACGCTTTGCAGGCTGTAAGTTCCAAGTACAAACTAATTCGGAAGATCAAGGATGATCGGTTTGACGAAGAACTGCTCCATAGGTATGAGCTTCTCATAAACACCGGCCCGAAAGACCTTCAAGTTGGTGTTGTAGATTCTGAAGATAAGAAGGTTTTGTTTCTAGAAGACTATGCACTAGCCAATGTGCAGTCCCATTCAGAATTTCTTTCTGCTTTAAAAGAGCTATTTGATAATCACTATCTTCTCCAGGCGGGCTTCTGGAAGAAGGTCAAGATTGGAATTAAGAATAACAAGTTTTGTCAGGTTCCGGCTGCTCTGTTTGATGAAAAGAAGGGTGCTGTTTACTTAAAATTTAACGCGAATTTTGACGAAGCCAATGAGCGAGTACTTTATTGCGAGAGCAAAGGAAGTGAATCGGTAACTGTTTTCGCCATTCAAAATGATTTGTACGATTGGCTGTTTGGATTTTATAGCCGAACGGTTCACCAGTTTTTTCACCAGTCGGCTGCGCTGGTAGATGGTGTTTTAAGGCAGTCGATGTCGGAATCCGACAATCCTCTATATATTTATGTAGATCGCTTTAAGCTTCACATTATGTCCGCTCGGCATGGTAAGTTGATTTATTATAACCAGTTTGCCATTAAACAATTTCCAGATTATGTAAAGTATATCATGCTGGCAATGAAGGGGCTGAATATGGATCAGCAATCAAGCCGCATCATTTTGTGGGGCTACATCGGTAAAAATTCTCCACATTATCAGGAGTTTGTCAAGTATGTGAGAAATGTGAGTTTTGGCGGCAGGCCTGATCATTTGAAGTTTTCTTACATGTTTGACGAAATCCAGGAACATCATTTTCTGGATTTGTATTCTTTAGATCTTCTTTAACGGCTGATGAAACGGGTAGCTTTATTTCCGGGTTCATTCGATCCCTTTACCAAAGGGCATGAAGATATTGTTTTAAGAGGGCTCAGATTGTTTGATGAAATTGTGATTTCGATTGGCTACAATAGTGGCAAGTCAGTCCGCTATTTTCCGATTGAGATCATGATCCAGAAAATTCAACTGACTTTTCAGTCTTACCCGCAGATAAAAGTCTCCACCTACTCAGAGCTTACTGCAGAATTTGCTAAGAAGAATAGCGCTAATTTTTTACTTCGTGGATTACGGAATACTACGGACTTTGAGTATGAGAATAGTATTGCTCAGGTGAATCGTCATTTAAATGCTGATCTTGAATCAGTATTTTTGATTACCTCCCCGCAGTTTGCATCTATAAGTTCTTCAATTATTCGCGAGGTACATCGCTACCATGGCGATGTTTCTGATTTTCTTCCCTATCAGATTTAGCCTTTGATTTTTTGTTTGCGATAATATTCTTCGAAAACGAAGCGTATTGACTTATATGAATTTTCAAGAGCGTGGTAAACTTCCTTGTCGGTCATCCAGCGTAATTCTTCAATGTCCTCGTCTATCATGGGGGCCATGCGGGAATCGTCCACCAAATTCATCGAATACCAGCGGGTTTTTTTGATCATGCTCCGCTTGTTCATGGTGTAGGTGTGCCAGGTGGTGCAAATCTTTTTGCTTAGAGTAACGTCAATATTGCACTCTTCTTCTACTTCCCGAACAGCAGTCTGCTTGGATTTTTCACCTTCTTCTTCTTTACCTTTTGGAAGGTCCCATTTTTTCATGCGATAGATCATCAGGAATTTTTCTTTTTTCCGAATGAGTCCACCTGCGGCCTTAACTACTTTAAATTTCTTTTTTAAATACTTTTTCAGTCCATCATAATCATTGATCGAAATGGCCATTGAAAGAAGGTGGGTAGGTACTTTTGTGTTCACCAAATCAAGAATTAAGTCCATATCCAACACGGAGGCATGATTAATCCAGACATGATTGATCAGTTTTGCTTTGGTTACCGGCTCAGAAGAGGCATTGATTTCGTGATTGTAGTAGCCCACTTCAGGTTGTTCACCCGGCTTTAAAATTTTTACAGGAATATCGTTTATAAACAGGTTCATCCCCAACTTTAGCTTCTACGCAAAAACATAAAATATTTTCATTCAACCAACTCTCTCTTAAAGTTTGTGAGAAATTTGTTTCACCAAAGGCTTAATTTTGCGCGCATGAGCATGATCAAAATACAATCTTCTTTGGCACAGGCTGTTGCAGGCCATCTTTTGGACATTGGTGCCATTAAACTTAATCACCGCAATCCCTTTACCTGGAGTTCGGGATGGAAATCTCCGGTGTACTGTGATAACCGTTTAGCTTTGTCATATCCTATTATTCGAACTTTCATCAAAGAAAGTCTTGTTAAGGCCATTAAAGAAAATTTTAAAGAAGTGGAATGTATTGCAGGTGTAGCCACCGCAGGCGTGCCGCAGGGTGCGCTTGTGGCCGATTTGATGAACCTGCCCTTTGTATATGTTCGCCCAAAGCCGAAGGAGCATGGAATGGGCAATCTAATCGAAGGAAAAGTCGAGAAAGGACAGCGTGCTGTTTTGATTGAGGATCTGATTTCAACCGGGGGTAGTTCGCTGAAGGCGGCAGAAGCCATGAAAGAAGCAGGATTTGAGGTGATTGGAATGGCTGCAATTTTTACGTACGGTTGCCAGGTTGCTGAAAAAAGCGTTGCCGATGCAAAAACACAGCTGGTTTGCCTTAGCGATTTTAATTATTTGTTGGCTGCAGCGTTGGAACGTAAATACATCACGGAAGACCAACTTACCTACATAAAAAGCTGGCGATTGGATCCGGCCAACTGGAAGTAAA
>CAZNCO010000385.1:0-5059 GCA_964571345.1 uncultured Ohtaekwangia sp. | reverse complement strand
ACATTACTCTCGCCTAATTCCCGATTGATCTTTTCGCCAAGAAATTCGACAGATGTGAACGCGAACGTTCCTGCAATTACAATTAAAACAAGTAGGATGTATTTGAAGTTGCTTTTCAATTGAGCGGAAAAAAATACGAGGATGATCATCAGCGTGAGCGATCCCATGGTGGATGTTGTGCTCATGAGTGCAAGCACTAATATCCGGGCATCCTTATCAAAGAGATCTTTTACAGCTTTTATATCCTTTGAGCTATAATGCAGAAATAACGTAATGTTTAAAAAAACTGAAAATGCACCGCTTTCCCAAAAGATGCCCGCGTTGCGTACATATGAAAATTTTCCCGCAAAATACTCGGGATGAAAGGTGAAGATGAGTAACGTAGGAGTTGAATAATTATCCCAGTTCTTATCAAGGTGAAACGCTGCTTCAGCAAAGCGATACAATGCTCGGTTCAACCCCGGAATGTAGCAGAGAATTACAAATACAAACGAGATGAGGCTTATGATCACCATCGTTTTTGTTAACACAAAGATGAAACGATCTTTGAAGAGGTCCATCGTAGCAGCGCTAAGCAATAGAATGAGGAATAGCTTGAATATGGTAAGCGAGTAGTCGAGGCTAAACATCACGGCATGCATGACTTCGTAGCCAAGCAAGAAGACGAAAATAAGAATGGTACGATAGGAAATTCTTTTGTTCAGATTGCGTGCGATGTGCACAATAGGGATGATCACCGACAAAACTGTGAACAATTCAAATTTCTGGATTGATATGTAAGGGTTGCCCGAAATCGACAAAAGAAAAAACATCAACAACAACTCCCACCAGGCCGGATATTCAGAATCTTGAGTAAGAGAGGTCTCGACCACATCCATCTCTGCGGCTCTGCTTCTAAGTGTTGCTTTATCTTCGGGCAGATATTGCGTGGTCGTGCTCAAGGTAACTCGATGATGAAAACTTATCAAAGGTAGGTCTATGATGCATTACAGACAACAGGAAAACCTCATTATATCTGCGTCCATTGCAAGGTTGCCTTACCGGGATGCAAAATATTAGTTACTTTTAATTTTTTGAACGTGTATATGGGTTTCTTGGATTCAGTTAAGCATTACTTTTTTGGTGACCAACGGTCAACTCGGTTAATCAAGAATATAATCTTTTCATTTTTAATTAAAGGTTATGCGATGTTTATCCAATTCGCATTAGTGCCCATAACACTGGATTACCTCGATAAACTGCAATATGGAATTTGGCTGGTATTGGCCTCCATCTTGGAATGGTTTGCTTACCTCGACATTGGAATCGGCCATGGCTTGCGGAACAAACTCGCTGAAGCAATTGCAACGGGTGATTTCAAACTTGGAAAAATTTTCACAAGCACCGCCTATGCATTAATAACGATTATCTTCTGTTCGTTTATTTTCATCTTCGCCATCATCAATCCACTTTTAGACTGGAGCACAATTCTAAATGTTTCGCCCGAACAAAGTGCTGAATTAAGCAGCGTTGTATTTTTTGTATTTGCTTTCTTCTGCATCCGTTTTATTCTTGGTTTGATCACGTCTGTGATTTTTGCAAATCAAGATCCGGCTCTTCGGAATGTGATGGGCCCCTTAGGAAGCACGCTTTCATTAATTCTTATTGTTGTTCTCTCTAAATATGTTTCGGGTTCTTTGTTTTGGATATCTATTATTTTCAGTGGAGCACCTCTTATTGTGATGTTGATTGCCACGCTCATTTTATTTAATACCCGCTACAAGGCCATTAAACCAAGCTTTAAGTTTATTCATTTTAGTTACTCAGGAAAATTGCTTGGCCTTGGTGTTGGTTTTTTTATTATTCAGATTTCGATGCTTGTGCTTTTTTCCAGCGCCAACATGGTACTGACCCAGCTGTATGGCCCCGAAGAAGTGACCGTGTATAACATCGCAAATAAATATTTTACCATTGGGATATTGGTGAACGGGATAATCACTCTTCCTTATTGGTCTTCCTTCACTGAAGCATACTTTAAAAAAGACATTGTATGGATTCGAGCGTCAATCAAGAAGCTTCGCCTCTTTTCATTCATACTTACTGCGGGGCAAATCCTTTTATTGGTTTTAGCCGATCAAATTATCGAATTGTGGGTGGGGAAGGACATTACGATTCCCTGGCTCATGAAAATCACTCTTACACTGTATGTAGTGATACAACTTCTGGCAGCGCCTTTTAACATTTTTATCAATGGAGTGAGCCGCATTCGTCTTCAATTATATATGGCTATCTTGTCTATTATCATTACTATCCCATTGGCTATTTTCTTTTGTAAAACTATGGCTATGGGGCCTTCAGGTGTTGTAATTGCTATGATTTGTTCTACGCTGCCGTGCGGTATTTTGTGGAAGGTTCAATCAGATAAAATTATTAACGGTACCGCTACTGGAATCTGGGATATGTAAATTTTTCCCTTCCAACTCAAAATCTAAAACGTTTAAGTTGTCCATCAATAACGCTGATGCTCTCAGTGAAATTAAGTGTGTGCACACTCTGCAAATCTTTTCTCCAATTGGGTAGAACTTTGTTTACCGTTTCTTCTTTATAGTCAAACTCATTTAGCTCAACGATTTTATTGAGGGCTAGTCCGTAGCCGTAGCGTGGCACGCCAATTTGTGAGGGGCGATACAAATTGTTTTGATGAGCGAAAATTTTTCCCGCAGGCCTAGCAACGGAAGGATCTGAAAGAACTGGATTTTTGGGATGAGGCTTCCAATCATTCGCCAAAAAATCGTCTGTGTAGAAAAGATATAAATCATCATCGGTTGAGGCGCCTTCTCTTTTCTTGATCGTACAAAAAAGCCAATACTTTCCGTTTTGAAAATGTATTGTGGTGTCGTAGGCCTGCACATTGGTAAGTATTGATTGCTTGAACTTCCAATGAAAAGGAAATGAAGTGCATTCAAAAACGTCTACGGTGTTGTTCTCTCCTGATTCTGGTATCATATACCAGATATTCTGGTGCTGAAATACTTGTGGATAGGAGAGATGGTAAGGCTTTTCGAGAATCACTTTTGATGATTCAATTTTGCCAGCATGATTGAGTACGAGACAACTAAGGTGGCCTTTTTTGGTTTTAAGCATTAGCTCTTCTATGAACACATAATGCCTCCCATTTTCTGATACAACAAAAGGATCTGCCCATATCCGATCTTTTGGTGGCGATAGCTCTATGTATTTTTTAAAGTCAAGTTTTGGAAATCCTTCCGGTATAAATGAATAGAAGATCACCCACTGATCAACGAATAATTTCTTCCGCATAAACTTGATTATTGCACGCGATACCAATTTCCATGAAGCCGATAATAAGTTCCACAGATTTGGCTCTTTTGAATTTATGGGTGCTGCCGATTTGAAACGATCTTCCATCTCGGGCAATCCTACGGACAGCGATACCTTGGAAATGGTATTTACCAAAAGATCAATTGCCTTTGCGTAAAGGGCAGTTTGATTTCGGCTAAAGGAAAGATATTCTGTTTTTATAGAACTGCTAGCGATACCTTCTGCCCCACCTAAGGCATCTTTGATTTCTTCAAGTGCAATTTCTGTGATGGGGCTCTTGTGAAACCACTCCCAAAAACCTGCAGATTCGTAAGGGTATTTCTGTTTGCCAAACTTAAAACGCCAAACACCTAACTTGGGTAATTCTAAAATCTGCTGGCTGAAAATATCAGCCCCGAAGTGTAAAATAATGTCAACATGACGGGCACGGATCTTCTCTAATTCTTGCGTGGTATTGGCACTGCTTAAAGAAGAGAAGTTGATCCACGGAACCTCCTTCGACATAATAAGATCCGTTTCATAAGACAGATTAGGTTTACCTGATAATAAAGAGCTATCTAATTTTTTGAATATTTTAAAATACAAGTTTTCAGCACTGGAAGGCTGACGATTGTGCTGAATAACGAATGCGCATTGAATGTTTTTGAGAAGGCCAATTTCAGTAATGGCTTCACTAACCCAAACAGGCACCTTTTTACTTTCAATCAGAATTCCGATCTGTAACAAAATCTAATTAAATTATAATTCGCAGTTTACCCATTTATTTCCGCGTAAACAACCACAGAAATCAGGGAAAATGAGATTCAAAGGCTACACAAAAATCATGTTTTAGGGAATTGTGAACCTGACTGTAATTATGTGAAGACCAAACTAAGATTTCTTCTAATTTTGCCAGACAAACCAATCCATGCGGGTCTATTTTTCCTGGCTTTTTGCAAGTCTTTCATTTGTATTGAATGCTCAGATTCCAACGCCAGATCACGTGGTTGTCGTTATTTTTGAAAATAAAACCTACTCAAATTTCATAGGCGATTATTCACTTGACCCTTATATAAATAGTTTAGTTGACGATACCCATAGCGCATTATTTACCCAATCTTATTCGTTGGTTCACCACAGCCAGCCCAATTATTTGATTCTTTTTTCAGGGTCAGATCAGGGGGTCATCGATAATACCTTGCCATCTCCGCTTCCGTTTACAACAACTAACCTTGGGGCAAGTCTCTTGAAAAAGGGAAAGACATTTATCGGTTATGCGGAAAGTATGCCTTCTGTTGGCTATACATTAGAAGATGATGGCTTAACATCACCTTTGTATGTTCACAAACATAATCCCTGGGTAAACTGGCAAGATGCAAGTGCAGACAGTATTCCTGCCGCTCTAAATCAACCGTTTTCCTATTTCCCATCAAGTAGCAATTATAGTTCATTGCCAACTGTTTCATTTGTGGTGCCTAACTTGACCGATGATATGCATAACGGAACTTCCTGGCAAACGGCAATAACAACCGGTGATACTTGGCTAAAAAATAATCTTGATAGCTATGTGCAATGGGCTAAAGTCAACAACAGCTTGCTGATAATTACATGGGATGAAGATAACGATGATGCGTACAATCACATTGCTACCATTTTTATTGGACAAATGGTGAAAGAGGGCCAGTAAGATGAAGCCATTCTAAACAACAGCATGTCTGGCCAAACTGGGATTGATCATACCAATGTGCTTCGCACTATC
>CAZNCO010000384.1:0-5071 GCA_964571345.1 uncultured Ohtaekwangia sp. | reverse complement strand
ACAATGTACAATCCGGCAACGCATTTTATAACAACATTTATACGTTGCAGCATTTCAACAATACACTTAACACCATCTATGACGCAAACTTCGTGACGCAGCAGATTTATTCTGACTACTACGTTCAAAATGCGTCTTTCTTTAAGATGGATAACCTCAGCGTGGGATATACTCTTGACAAACTATTAAATAGTAAAGTAAAAGCTCGTTTGAGTTTGACCGTGCAAAATGCTTTTATCATTACCAAGTATAAAGGCATTGATCCGGAAGTGGATGGAGGTATTGATAATAACATTTATCCTCGCCCTCGCACATTCTTGTTAGGTGTAAATGTTAGTTTTTAATTATTCAAAGATCAAATGACTATGAAAATCAATAGCAGAAAAATTTATTCATTAGGTGTGATGGTCTTGACACTAATGATGTCTTGTGTAAATGATCTGAATGTTCAGCCAAATGATCCTTACACCGCTACGGCTAACAACGTTTATTCGGATGTTAACTCCTACAAGCAAGGTCTTGCAAAATTGTATGCGGCTTTTGCGCTCACAGGTCAGCAAGGACCCGCTGGTAATGGAGACGTGGCTGGTGTAGACGAAGGCTTCAGTTGCTTTGTGCGGTCTCTGTGGTATATGAACGAATTGACGACTGACGAGGCGGTGTGGACTTATCCTAATGATGCAAATGGTACTATTTTCAATTTGCATTACAATACCTGGGTGCCATCTGATAATATTCCGACTGCACTTTTTGCACGGATTATGAACGTGGCTGCTTTGACAAATGAATTCATCCGAGTGACTGCCGGGAAAACAGATCCAGACCTTAAGAAATTCAATGCGGAAGCGCGTTTCTTAAGAGCTCTGGCTTATTACCACGGAATCGATTTGTACGGTAATATGCCGTTTGTTACCGAAGCAGACTTACCCGGTGCTTACTTTCCTCCGATGAAGTCAAGGGCTGACCTATTTGCCTATGTTGAATCTGAATTGAAGGACATTAAGGATGAACTTGGTGCTCCTCGGTTTGAATATGGAAGAGCCGATCAGGCAGCCTGTGCAATGCTTTTAGCGAAGCTATATTTAAATGCAGAAGTTTACATTAAGACGCCAAAATACACAGAGGCTATTGCGCAATTGAACGAAGTAATCGGTGCGGGATATACTTTATCGCTCAAATATGCTAATCTCTTCAGGGCTGATAACGACACCAACAACACAGAGATTATATTTTCTCAAAACTTTGACGGAAATCATTCACAAGCGTATGATATCGTGCAAGTGATGGTGAAAGGTAACGCAGGCGGTGGTGATGGTGGTTGGTCTGGTTTGCGCACTACTTCTGCTTTCGTTGGTAAATTCCCCAACCTGAACGAAGCCCGTGCTATCTTCAATAAAGAAGATAAAGGACAGAGCTTGAACATTGACGCGGTAAACATTAGCACGCAAGGTTATGGAGTTTGGAAGTTCCGCGATATTACGTCCTCAGGAGCTCCGAACCCATCAGGCAATACAACATTCCCTGATACTGACTATCCGATGTTCCGTCTTGCAGATGCCTATTTGATGTATGCTGAAGCTTCACTCAGAGGAGGTACAGGTGGCAACTATGATCCGCTCACGCTGGTGAACGCCATCAGGACGAGGGTTGGTGATGTGATAACCGGCAATGCACCTGGCGCGATCACACAAGCTGAATTGACACTTGATTTTATTCTGGACGAACGTGCAAGGGAACTTTATTGGGAAGGTCATCGCAGAACTGATCTAATCAGGTTTGGTAAATATACCGGCAGCACGTATCTCTGGCCCTGGAAAGGTGGCGTTAAAAATGGAGCTGCAATTGAAGACAAGCGTGTGATCTTCCCGATCCCGGCTGCTGATATTGCAAATAATCCAAACTTAAAACAGAACGCTGGTTATTAACATAACCTTAAATGTGAATCATTATGAAATACAATAAAATATTATACTTCTGCATTTCGCTTGTAGGACTTTTCCTGTCCTCATGTGATAAAGTTGAAAACAGGGTTACTTTTTTAGGAGGTACGAATCCACAGTTGACCGCCTCTTCGACAAGTGACCTGGTGCTTACGAAAGCAACTGAGAATTATAGTTCACTTCAGTTTCAATGGACTAATCCCAATTACTTATTTTCCAATGGAGTAAATACGGAGGATGTAAATTATCTTTTGGAGATTGATACCACCGGTTCGAATTTTTCTAATCCGAAAAGAGCTGCCATTGGATTTACAAAAGATGTAAATACTTCATTTACTGTGAAAGCTTTGAATACAGCTTTATCTACATTAGAATTGCCTGATTACACACCTCACGATTTTGAGTTCCGCGTGAAAGCAACGCTGAACAATGGGAGCGTGCCAGTATACTCGAATGTTGTAAAAATCAGAATTTCCACTTACCTGGATGTGGTTTATCCGGTACCTGATCATTTGTATATTGTAGGCGATGCTACACCAACCGGTTGGACAAACAACAGTACGGCTCCGGATGCTACGCAGACTTTCACCAAGATAAATTCGTATACGTTTCAGTTAAGCTCGCTTGCGATGACGCCTAATCAATTTTTGTTTATTCCAGTAGCGGGCGATTGGACACATAAATACGCGTTTGATGCAGACTCCCCAACTAACAATCCTATGGGTGATTATTTCAAGCCGGATGCAAAGAGTAATTTCCAGGCACCGGCCGCTGGCAATTATCAGATCACGGTCAATTTCAAGACAGGAAAATATTCACTCGTAAAACTTTAATATCCTATGAAGAGTACATGGAAAATATTATCGGCCTTAATCCTGGTGATTATAGTCGTTGCTTGCACTACAACAATAGATCCGACTCCGCAGTATGCGAAAAGCGTTACTACATTTTCAGTAACAACTTCCAGTGCTTCTGTTGCAGTGGCAGCGTCTGATTCATTAAGCACCGCTCTAAATGTTAATTGGAATGATCCTAAATTTTCAGTGGGTCTGAGCAATACCCAATTTGTTGTTGTTGTAGGTGTTACAGGAAATAGCTTTAAAAGTTTCGTCACCAAAAGTTTTAGTGGTGTGCTAACAGGTGCTTTGACTGGAAAGGATGTCAATGGAATGGCTGTCAAATTAGGCGGAGCCATTGGCCAACCTATCTCTCTTGATTTAAAAGTTGTGGCATCACAAAGCAACAACGATGAATACAAGGAATCAAATACTGTTCAGATAAGTGTCACTCCATTTAGTGACTTAGGCCTGAACGCTACAAAGACCACTGTTGTTTGTACATCGGCAACAGCAACAGCGAATGGAGATACGCTTTCCTGGAATACCGGGTTCGCTGGCTACAGTGGCGTGATCACGTATCAATTGCAGTATGCAAAAGGAGGAACCAATTTTGCTTCACCTACTTCTGTCAGCGTTTCATCTTTGAGTAAAATTTTTACTGTTCGTGAGTTGAATTTACTGGCTCAGGCAGTCGGAATCGCTGCCGCTACCACTGGTAATGTTGATTTTAGAGTTAAGGCCACTAACGAAGCGGGTAACATACTATACTCTAATACTGTAACCGTTGCTATCACAACCTATGTAGCGTATAACTCGATTGGAATAATAGGTGATTTCACAGGTTGGGCTAATGATGTGGATTTGTACAGACCTGATCCAATAAACGCTCCTGGAGCATGGACCGTTACTTTGCATATTACTTCTGGTGGTGTAAAATTCCGTGCTAATGATGGATGGAATGATAACTGGGGTGATTCAACATTCCCTTCTGGAACAGGCCAGCCTGGGGGTGCAAATATTCCTATCAGTACATCGGGATATTATACCGTTAATTTTAATGCGATAACCGATGCTTATTCTTTCAGTCTCCTAACGGTTACTGACTTTACCGCTTCGGGTATCAGCGTAATTGGTGATGCGACTCCAGGAGGGTGGGGTACAGATACTCCTTTGACCCAGAGCTCTACTGATCCGAATGTATGGACAGGCACAGTTGCTATGACCTCTGGTGGTGCCTTTAAATTTAGAAAGACGGGTGATTGGGGCACAAATTGGGGTCTTGGATTTTCTTCACCTGAGGGTCATTCAGGTTGGGGTGTTGGAAATGGAGGAAACATCCCTGTTACTGCATCTGCTACTTATTTTGTTTATTTTAATTCGGCCACAAGTGAATTTTTCTTTGGAGATGCAACCAACAATCCAAGTGCGGGTATTCCTTATAACTCCATTTCGATTATAGGGGACGGTACTCCGGGTGGATGGGGAGCAGACACAAATTTGATACAAAACCCTGCGAACCCTTACGAATGGTCTGCAAAGGTCGCCCTGACTGCAGGATCAGCTAAATTCAGAAAGACTAATGACTGGGGTACTAACTGGGGAAGCAATACATTCCCTAATGGTATCGGAACACAGGGTGGAGCTAACATTCCGGTGAATGCAGGCGCGGCACAAGTGACCTTTAATTCAGCTA
This sequence comes from uncultured Ohtaekwangia sp., assembly GCA_964571345.1. Classification (GTDB taxonomy): domain Bacteria; phylum Bacteroidota; class Bacteroidia; order Cytophagales; family Cyclobacteriaceae; genus ELB16-189. The sequence goes on along the minus strand of CAZNCO010000384.1, from coordinate 599 downwards.
CTGGTGAGTATACTTTCACTTATTAACAGTTTACACTAAATTTAAAATCAGGGGCCTCGGCCCCTGATTTTTTTACGATGACTGCTTTTTTTGAACCAGTTGATTATAAACAGTCTTTATTACTTATTGCAACGATAATTCTCTTCGCTGCATGTAGTAAAAAAGAAACTTCTTTATTTACGCGAGTTGATGCTAATCGCTCCAAAATTGATTTTGAAAACAAAATCGAAGAAACCCCAGAGATTAACATTCTCACCTACGAATACACTTACAATGGTGGAGGAGTAGCGGCAGCAGATTTTAACAATGATGGGTTGTGTGATTTATTCTTTACAGGAAATCAAGTCAGCAATAGACTTTACTTGAACAGAGGAGCGTTGTCATTTGAAGATGCAACAGAGCCTGCAAGCATTAAGGGAAGGACTATGTGGAAGACTGGCGTGGCAGTGGCCGATGTAAACGCTGACGGCTGGCTTGATATTTACGTTTGTTATTCTGGCTTTGAAAAACCCGGATCACTCTCAAATGAACTTTACATCAATCAAGAATGTAAAAAAGGCGGGAAGCCCATTTTCAAAGAACAAGCGAAACAGTATGGC
>CAZNCO010000383.1:0-5104 GCA_964571345.1 uncultured Ohtaekwangia sp. | reverse complement strand
ATACAAGCCAGCATTGTGTTTCCTGTGGCAAGTCCATCGTCTACCACAATCACGTCCTTTCTATTCAATTCAGGAAGTTCCTTTCCACCCGTAAACCGCTTGTATCGCTTTTGCATTTCTTCTCTGATTTTGCCAGTCTCTTTTGTAATGTAGCCTGGGGAAATTCCCGAAGCAGAGTCGTCAAGAATAATATCATCAAAGGTGACTGACCCAATGGCAAACTCACTATTGCCCGGATGGCCAATTTTTTTAGACATGAGCAAATCCAAGGGAAGATTTAATTGCTGCGCCACCACAAAGCCGATCGGAACTCCTCCCCGCGGGATAGCCAATACTATCCCATTTGTAATTTCGATAGATTCAAGCCTTTGCGCCAGATCATAGGCGGCATGTGCGCGATCAAGGAACATAAGTTCAATTTATCCTTTCATTGTTTATTATCTTGTCACAGTAACAGGCTTCCTCTTTGCTTTTTTGTACAGCCCCACCAGCTCACCATACGCGCAAATATGGTTACTCATGGCATTCTCCAGATCTTGTCGCGTGGCGCCTTTCTTAAGCGCGAGCAAATCATCCAGGCCATAAACCCGAAAGAAATAATGATGCGTTCCGATAGGCGGACATGGACCTCCGTAAGCTAATTGCCCAAAGTCATTAAGACCTTGTTCACCCGGCACATCATCTTCATTAATATGATGTCTAACGGGGATATTCCATACGGACCAATGCAGCCAGGTGCCTCCAGGGGCATCTGGATCATCGATGATGAGCACAAGACTTTTAACTTCTTCAGGAATAACTCCAATATCAAGCGGGGGATTGATGTCGAGTCCTTCACATGTATAGCGGGAAGGAATATTTCCTCTGGGGCTGAACATCTTACTGCTAACGATGAGCGGTTTAAATTCCTTTTCAATTTCAACGGGATGCATATTCTTTATTTGTTTTTTTATGAATCAGCGAATTCTTCCACCCTCCATCACAGAAATTAACAACAAGTGAAGCAACTAAAATTGACATCCTTTTGAAATGACAAGAATCATTATTTATTTAAAATCTTGTCGGCTAATTGCGATCGCTTCGAAATAGTGATTTTGCCATTCGCTAAATTGAATCTATGGATTCCATCACACACATTGTTTTAGGGGCTACATTAGGTGAAGTGCTGGCTGGGAAGTCTATTGGTAAAAAAGCGATGCTGAATGGTGCCGTTGCTCAAAGCTTGCCTGATTTTGATTTCATTGCTGGTGCCTGGATGAGCCCGCCCGAATATTTCCTCGCTCACCGCGGTTTTACGCATTCATTTTTATTCGCTGCCCTTGCTTCCCTGATTCTACCACTGATTGTAAATTACTTTCGATCTACAAAAATCAATTTCACTCAATGGAGTATCTTCTTCCTTATTCAGATCGTGCTTCATGATTTGATTGATTCGCTAAATGCATACGGTGTCGGATGGTTTGAACCTTTCTCACATACCCGAATCTCTTTCGATGTGCTCTTTGTAGTAGATCCACTCCTCACCATGTGGACGGGGATTTCAGCTTTTATTTTGATCATCTTACCAGCGTTCCATCGGCACCGTATAAAGCTTGCAGTAGCTGCGATCCTCTTGAGTGTTGTATATGCGACATCTGCCCTGAACAATAAAGTCAGCATAAATAAAACTGTGAATCAAGCGATTGTCGTGCAAAAAATTCCTTCTGAAGAGTTTCTCACCACTCCTACTCCGCTCAATTCAGTATTTTGGTACATTGTTGTCAGATCAAATGAAGGCTATTACATTGGTTATCATTCCGTGCTTGATACTAAGCCCTCCATTGCATTTCAGTTTTTGCCCGCCAATGATAGTCTGCTGAATCCCTACAGGCAAATCAACCAGGCCCGGCAACTAATCAGGTTATCAAGAAGATATTATGCACTCGAACAAAGAAAAGACACATTGGTATTTAGCAATCTTCGTTTTGGACAAATGAATGGATGGGAAAATCCAAAGGCAGGCTTTGTTTTTCAATACAACATCGGGCGGTCAGATAACAGCTTGTTGACCGTTCAGCGCGGGCGCTTTTCAGGTTGGAGCAAAAAAACGTTTCTAACTTTTTGGGCCAGGATAAAAGGAGATTAACCTCGCTCCTGCTTGAAATAAAAAGTGAAGATAAAAAGAATAACGCGCAACGCTGTGTATGCCATCTTTTGTCGCACGATATCCATCCAACCCTGATTGTTTTCAAAGTCGTCTTTCGTGATACGAATGCAATCAGACTTGATAATCTTATTTAGAACTTGTTCTACATGGGTTGCAAATCTCTCGTCCGCCACCTCTAAATTCATCTCCACACTCGCCTTTGCACTTAGCTCATTCAAATTGTATGAACCCACCGAAACCCATTTACCATCACAAACGGTAATCTTACCATGGAGGATCGTTTTAGTATATTCATAAACCTCAATGTTATTCTTAAATAACCAATGGTAAAGGTACCGTTCCGCGCTCTTTGCTAACGGAACATCCGACACACTGGTCATCACCACTTTCACGTTCACATTTCGCTTTGCTGCCGCCTGCAACCTCTTCCGCAACTCTCGCCCGGGCAAGAAGTAACTTGACATAATCACAATCTCCTCATGCGATTTTCTAAACATCTCAGAATAAGAACTTGAAATTTCATTCTTACGAAGCACCCAGTCGTTTATGATCATTCTGACATGGCATTCCGTTTTGACCTGATGGTCCTGATTCGTAAACGGAAATTTAAAAGCTGGAGACCCATTCCATCGCGACAGCGCACGCCTGGCGCATACCTGAAAAACAGAAAATGCCACGTCACCTTCCACGTGAATCGCCCAATCCAACCAAGCAGGTTGATGATCCACATCATTATACCGATCGCAAATATTAACTCCGCCTACCAGACAATGAATGGTATCAGTAACTAAAACCTTATGATGTAGCCGCCTGCCCACATAAAAATGCCTGCTACGAAGGAGCGGCTCAAACCATCTAAAAGAAACACCTGAAGACTTCAGAACCTCGATAAAAGTTCCAGAAAGATTCTGTGAAGCATAACCATCCAATAAAACAAAAACTTTCACACCCCTTTCCGATGCACGTCTAAGAGCATCCGCCACTAAGCGCCCCGTTTGATCTTCTTCAAAAATGTAGGTTTGAAGGTAGATTGAATACACAGCAGTATCAATCAAATGAATCAACGTTTGAAAATAATCCTTGCCACCTCGGATTAATTTGACTTTGTTATGTTTGGTGTAGTGATTCAATATATCCTGAAATTAAAAAGTCTCCCTTATCAAGCAAAATTTATTTCAAGCTCCTTCAAGAAACTCACATTTAATATCAGAAAAATATATTGACTTGCTATTCCGTAACGCCTGATTTTCTTCAGTTGCATCCACGACATTTGTCATGAAATAAAGTCTCAGATTTTCTGAACTTGCAATTGATTTCAATTCTATATGATTTAAATCTCAACCAATCAAATAAGCATCATCATTTGAGTTGTGCGACTTAGATAACTTCATTCCGTAATTAAACATTGAGGGGTATGGAAATCAATATCAGATCAAAGAGTGAGTATCTTAAACAACCAGATTGGCAACAACTTTATTTACTCACAAGAAATTGGCAATCGGACATGAGGTTTTATGAAGACAAGGTCCGTTTTTTCCGTCATCTGGTAAATCAACGGCTTCTTTGGGTTCAGGACGAACAAATTGTGAAGGACCTGCAAAACCTTCATAATAAGCTAATCGATACACTTGCTCAATGCAAGAGAATAAACGACACACTTCAAGCACACATCATGCATTATCAGCAATTCACTGAAAATCCTTTTTCTCAAAACGAGGATGTAATGCGGGCAGAGCACGAGATGCTAGAGAGCGATTTCTCTTCATTCACACGATACTTTAGGGCTTTAAAGAAAGAGGTCGTAACACTCGCAGAGAAGGCTATTGACACAGGACAAACTCCAACCAGCAGTTAATGATTAATAACCTTGAAACGGCAGATACTCTTGTAAAATTATTTCTCTCCATATTTGTGATCCTTCTTTACAGTGTGGGGGTATTGTCGGGTCCTTTTGCGATTTTCCTGGTGGTTCTATCGTGCATCATTTTGATTATTTTCATAATCAAAACCATTTTAAAATCGTAACAATCAAGCATTCAAACTTAAAATAAAAAAAGGCGGAATATTAAGTTCCGCCTTTTTTCGATTAAACAGTTTAGTGTCTTTTAAAACGTTTATTCTGTGTAACCTCCGCAACATAATCTTAAATCAAATAAGCCGCTTAAGACAGCAATTCGAACCAGTAGTTTCATACCTGTTAAAGCATTTACCTCTACTGCCTCACATCCTCTGATTAGATAAGACTTTTATTACGTTGACACAAAGAACGATCTTGGTAGCTAGAAAGTCGATAATAGAAATCACTTTATAAAGAGACTTTTACCAGAACCTAGTTTTGGTCATACAACATGACTAGAATCTTTTCCAATCACTATCGATATCATTCACACTCTATGCAGCCGGTAATATTTTTGGTTCACGATTCTTAACCAATTATTCACTTTAAAAAAAGGAGGCATTATGAACTTAACATTAAGAAACAATCTTCCATCCTTATTGGCAGATTGGCCAACACCCAGTTCACTTTTCGGTTTAGACTTATTTGATGGAGATTTTAATTTTCCATCACGTCTGGGAATCACCGTTCCGTCTGCGAATGTGGTCGAAACTCCGAAAGAATATAACATAGAGCTAGCTGCACCTGGCATGGAACGCAAGGACTTCAACATTGAAGTAGAAAACCAATGTTTGACTATCAGCGCTGAAAAGAAAGAGGAGACAAAAGAAACCGAAGGAGATTACACAAGGCGTGAATATTCTTTCAATTCCTTCACACGCTCATTTACACTTCCCGAAAACATCAAGGAAGGTGATATAGATGCCAAATATGAAAACGGCATTCTGAAAGTACATGTTCCAAAAGCTAAAGAAACACCCGTGAAAGCTACTAGAAAAATAGCTGTATCATAACCGTAGCAAACTTTTAGCGAATAGGAACAGAAGTATCCGGATTACCAC
>CAZNCO010000382.1:0-5112 GCA_964571345.1 uncultured Ohtaekwangia sp. | reverse complement strand
GCGCACGATGATCGCGGTAGCGCCCGGCACCATACCTTTGGCAACATATTCACTTAATACGTTATCTATGCGCATCAATCGTTCCGATGACATTCCATTCTCTTCCGGCTTGCCAGGCGAAAAAGTCTTTTGGTTTTGACTGTAACTGATCGTAATGACCGAGAGGGCGAGGACAAGATTAGCAAATCGTTTCATAGAGCGAATTTCAGATTTTAGATTCAAAGGTTCTGATACAAGATGCTTAGCACCGGTGACTGGAAACAGGCGACCGGAGACTAACAACTCGCATCTAATTTACATCCCTTTCACACTCATTCCACCATCAATTGTAATATTTTGTCCGGTGATGTAGCTGGCATTGTCCATGCAAAGGAAAGTAACCAGGGCCGCCACTTCCTCCGGCTGACCAATTCTACCGAGCGGTGTGTGCGAAATGATTTTCGCCAAACGGTCGGGCTGCGATAAAACGGGTTCTGCCAACGGTGTTTGAATATACCAGGGCGAAACGGTGTTCACGCGAATTTTATGCTCGGCCCACTCCACCGCCAGGTGTCTTCCCAGCTGGATGATCGCGGCCTTCGTCATGCCATAAGGAGGCCCCGAGCCAATATCCAATGTACCTGCTACAGAGCCAATGTTTACCACACTTGCATTACCCGATGCCTTCAGCAATGGGAATGCTTTGCGGGTGATCTCGGTAAGGCTGAATAAGTTCACTTCAAAAATCTTGCGGTATTCTTCTTCCGAAACTTCCGAGAATTTCTTTCGGATGTTCGTTCCTACATTATTAACGAGCAAATCCAGTTTACCCCAGTTCGATTGAATTTTACTTACCAGCGAATCGCGGAAAGTGCCATTGCTCACATCGCCTTCCATGGTAAACAGGTTGGAAGAGTTTTTGAGTTTGCCTTCAATGTTTTTGGTATCGCGGGCTACTACCAGCACCTCGGCACCAAGCTCTAAGAATTCTTTTACGATGGCAAGACCAATGCCTTTCGTTCCCCCTGTTACCAGTGCCTTCTTGTTTTGTAAATTCCACTGCATGAAAAATAGGTGTTTATTTGTGAGATTCTTTTTTTACGACCAGCAGATACCAATCTTTATCTATTTGCAAGTACCCTTGCTCATAGCAAAAATGATACACGGCCCCGTCTTTTGTTTTGTATTCGCCTGTGAAGAAAGAGAAGTCGAAGCCGCGGGTAGAAAGCTGCTCGCGTGGCACTCTTGTTTTGCCCGTAGTGTTTAGCTCCATCAAAATACGCCTGTTTTTGCGCAAGGTGTTGTTCACATTGCGGATGTAGTTGGTTTCATCCGAGCGGATACGGTTGTTATGAGAAACGCGGCACTCGTCAGAACAGAATTTCTTGTCTATCCTTCCGGAGATTTTGCCTCCGCATTCCATGCACTTTTTTTCGACTGGCATAATCCCAAATATAAAAAGGAATGCCGAACAATTGGAATAAGGGCAAAAGGTGAAGAAAACAACCCACGGTGGGTTGAACCGCTCGGCATCAACACCCTTAACTGTTACCATTAACAAAAAGAACCAATCTATTGTACAAAGCAATAAGTACGATTGAGCTAGCCAGGATTACGCTATAAAAATAAAGGCCTATAACATTGTCTTGCATTTCCAATATTGAGGCGATGTTAATACTTATGCATAAAAGGAAAAATAACAAGATGTGAATTCTTTTGTTGTAAGCGTTCAAAAAGAGCTCACCAGATAATAAACGACAAAGATTATTTCCGCACAAGATGCCACGAGTACAATAATCATCGCAATCAGTATATTAACCTTACCATCGTTGGCAGGGTTAAATAGGAAGAGCGATGTGAAGGTTATTATAAAAACCGCGTCAATTAAAATGTACTTCACTATTCGCATGGCTAACTATCTTTCTTAGCTTCTGAAGTTCTTCGGCCCATAAGACGTTAAATTCAGCTGTCTGTTGCAATTGTTTACGCTATTGGCTTTAAATCAATCTTTGTTCAAGCTTACTTGCTCTCGTAAAAATTTATTCACCTCGCCTTGCTTTACTCCGAACGTTCTTTCCATCAACCCGCCCTCTTGTCATCTACTTGGTAATGCAAAACGAACCTGCCAAATAAACTAAAGCACTAGAGGAATTATTGTCAATCTTCAAAGTCAAATTCTTTCTCTTGTCGGGGTCAATTAATGATCCTTTAAGTTCGGAGTCGGCAAGATTCCATGCCTGCTCAAATTGTTTTTTCACTCCTTCAGCTTCTACTCTTTTTCCTTGCCCAATCAAACTTTCAAATAGTCCGTTTAGCGCAAATCCATTTTTTGGCCAATTGGCTAAGTCTTCTCTATAAATTTTTTCTGCTTGAATAAAGTCACCAGTCTGCAGTAGTAAATTACCCAATAAGTGACGAACAGAAAAAAACCAATCCGGTGGCTCGTTATAGTTAAGGTTATCCTCTAGTCTAATTGCCTCAGAAAGGAGTTGAATTGCTTCTTTATATTTTCCTGATTTTATGTTCAGTTCCGCTTCCAAAGTCTTTGATGATATTTTGCATACGTCTGTCACCTTGTTAATTCCCCAATTTAATTGCTCGGCAATTGACGGTGATTGACTAAGTTCGTTCAATTTCTTTAGCTCCTCATTTGCTTGTGCTATCTTATCCAAGTTGGCATAGGCTATCCCTTTCGAATAATGCCAAATAGCAGTTGGGTACACTAAGTCTACTGTCGGTTTAGGGAGAGTCAATATCTTTTCCCATTGACCAAACTTTATTAAAATATGATTGGGGATAGTCAGATAGTGCTGTACCATTTCGAATCCTGGTTCGTGATAGTATTTTTTATCAATGAGGCTGGCTGTCTTGTAAGCGGCTTCAATTGAGCGTGCACCCCGTCCCTCAAAAGCTGCTGTTGCAGCAAGAAAATGATAATTGTGGGGATAATACATTTGTGGATAATATCCTTGCGATTTGCACTCAGCAACGTAAATGCTGTCGGCCACTACTGCTTTCCCATTAGCGATTGAACCTTCGTGATAGTCTCCTGTATTGATATAGATGTGCGAAGGCATGTGAACTAAATGCCCTGCAGAAGGAACTAAAGTTTTTAACCTTTCTGCGCTTGTCAACGCCTTCTCAACATCGGGGCTTGCCTCCGTTGCATGAAGATAAAGATGATTGGCTAACGGGTTATTTGGATCTATTGAAATTACCTTTTCAAGAAGGGAAACAATCTCTGGGGTCCAAGGTCGCGGCTCTCCGCCTTTATGCGTATAAAAGTCCCATGGATGTAGATTCATGACTGACTCAGCGTAAAGAGTTGCAACAAATGAGTTGTCTGGAAACTGTAGATAGGCATCTTTCATTGAACTTGCAAAGCCTTCAGCGTTTGTTGCAGTAGTATCCATCGGAAATTTTAACTGTATCGCTTTGACAAGAGCTTTCTCCCAAGGAGAAGTATTTTCGCCAAATCGAACTGCCTTTGAAACAGCTTTTCTTATTTCGGCAACAGTTCCCATATTGTCTACAGAATTGAAATTTGGTCCCAATACATATGCTATTCCCCAGTAACCCATCGCAAATGTGGAGTCTTGTCTGATTGCCTCTCTAAATGACCTTTCTGCTTCTGCCTGATTGAAGCCGTTTGCCATAATAATTCCTTGATTGAAAAACATTTGAGAATACTTTGACTTGGTTGTCACAGAAACACTGTAGTCTCCGATGTTCTTTAGTACAGGAGCCTCAAAAGAGGGTTGGTTTTCTCTGCACCCCATTGTACACAACAATGGCACAAGAAAAATGAAGTTAATTTTAGTCATTGTCATATGTGGCGAGTTTTGTTAAAGTTAAGGTCTATTTATTGTTTGTTCAAGACATCGCTCTGCCCCAGTGAAAGCTACTGTTAGAAGAATATAGATGTATTTCATTTTAGTTTTTTTGTTAAGTCCGGTTGTAGTCATTGTCGACTTGGTCATCGAAATTGCTGACTGTGCGCAATGGTGTCTGCAGTGACGACTCACGAATTTATTCTGAAATCTTGTATTTCCTAAGTCTGCGAGGCAACTTGTTATACGCCCTTTCTTTTAGACTAATTATCACAACTCCGTTTTGTCCGAGTGAACCATACTTTTCGGTCGCACTTTTGCCTTCAAGAACTTCAACCGAATTTATCCATTCGAGTTTAAAGTGTTTAAGCCCTCTCCCACGAGCCAAACGAAATTAAGAAAACAAAACTTGATAACCTCACATAACTCCCAGATGGCAAAAACATACGATTGGCAGCGGTGCCGCTTACTCTATCCCCTTATATATTCTATCAAATTGATCCGCTAGTTTCATGAAGTCATCACTCCAACCATTCGATATTGACAGTTCTTGAAAAGTAGAGGTCGGTGCAAAGTCAATGTTGATTTCGTTAAGTACGTCTTTGTCCCCGTGTTGAAGCCGAGAGATAAAGTCATCAATATGGTCTCGTAGTTCTTGAACCGTATTAAATCTTGTCCAGGCTACATCAGAGTCGTCCGATATTCTTTTTTTAAGTTCGGTCAGAAGTTCAATTAATTCGTTGTTCACTTGTTCTTCTTTTTTCTCAAAGTCGAATTTGTTCAGCGGCATTGATGCCTACGGAACGACTGATTTGCCCAACTACTCCGAAACTGTGCCACGTGATCGAACGTTGTTTGAAAACTAAACTACAACTTTACACTAAACCCGCAATGGTACATACCTTTTGTTACCGGCAGTATTTCTGTCACACTCTTTGAAAGTCAAATGTTTCTCCAACTATATGAGAGTCACCAATGACTAACACTTTAACAATTTCTGTCTCGTCAACCTGGTGTCCATTTAGCCACCTCTTTGGATTGTGTCCACCAACAATAGTTGGGTTCATATTGTGTCGTTCGAGTTCTTCCTTGTACGCCTCCATTACTTTAATCGGTCCTTTAGCAAATAGTCCGGTTGCCGATTTGCATAACTCAATTGTCGTAAGAGCGTTGTTTAAAAACTTGTCAAACGGAATTCGATTTCTCGTCAACTGTCGGTGAATGTTATAAATGTTAATAAATAGTTCATACGGTCGTTCGGATGGCAGTCCGCAGTATAGATTTGTCTGTCGTTGGTTGTAAG
>CAZNCO010000381.1:0-5119 GCA_964571345.1 uncultured Ohtaekwangia sp. | reverse complement strand
ATATAGCCCTGCTTTGTCTGTCCGTAAATTGTTGGTCCAGTCAGAATTAATAGTCGTAAGATCAGTAGTCTCAATTGTTAAGTAACAATGACTGCCAACAGTTGTGCTTATTTAAGGGAGGAAGTTTCTTTGTATATTGATTCAAACGCTGACTGCCGAAGTTTCATTTCCGCAATAATATCATCGTAAGTAATTATCTTCAGTCCCTTTTCATTTTCATGTTTAATTCTTCGCCATTGCTCAACTGAAACTTCAGGTTTTCCACCTATGACAAGTCGTAATTGTGGTTCATAATATTCAATTCCATGTTGATGCATTTTCTTCTTTACATTGTCTTGTTGCAAAATGCGCTCGTAATTTCTTAGTTGACTAATCGCTCCTGTGATTTTTGCAGAAAATGTCGGAACGTCTCTGTAAAATGAAACTATTTTACCTTTTGCCTTAAGTTCAATTAACTCCCAATCTCTCTCGATTGCATTTCGAAGGAAGATATCCAGTCTTCTTTCCTTTCGGTTTATATCCAATTCTGGAAATCTTAGCCACAATTGAGGTTCAATACGATCATAATTAGGACCAAAGATTTGTTTGTAATATCTTGTTAAGAACTTTTCTAATTGTCCTTCTTTGAAATCCTTATTGATAAGAGTCTCGAACTCTTTGATAATTTCAAGGTTACTGTTTGAAGGAAATCTGATGACTGTGTCGCAAGGATTCAAACTTTTCGGTAATACGCCAGATTGAAGAAAGTTCTCAGGCAGGTGTTGTTCTATGAACACTCTGCCATCTTGCAAGAAAAGAGAGGTTTCGAGTTGACTTTTGGAAAACAATTCTTTCAACACTTTTTCCGTCTTCTGCGGAACTCTATCAATGAAGCTGTCGTAGGTTCCAATTCCAACCTGAGTTATATACGGAAAAGGTTCAATGATCTCACTTAACTTGGGCAGTATTTTTTTTTGATAATTGATTTTCTCAATACCCACCAAGTTAGAAACGAAATATATGCTTGAGCAACTAAACTGCCCATCTTGTGGCCAATACCAATTCCTGACTCTTCTTTTTAATGTTCGATCAAATTTTTTTAGAATTTGAATCTCTTTATGTAAAAGATCATTTGTTTCAGTGCATTGCAGCAATGCTTCTGCAGGCTGAAAAAACGGAACAATTAGATTAAATCCTTGATGCGATTTTGATCCATCTTGAATGTCCCATCTGACAAAGTATTGTTCAAGCACGCCCGAACCCAACCGTGGTTTCCGTTTTAGCCCAATAAAATCTTTTGCCGTATCCCGATTATCAATCTGCCACAGTTCAAAAATAAATTGATTGAAACTATCGCGACTAAGTGACGAAAGAATAGATTGTAAATGATTAGTTGTCAAATTCACTCAAATCTGGCATCTCACTGTAAATTTTCCCATTAAGTTTTCTGCCATTTTTCTTTTTGTTAGTCCCGCCCCATTGCTTGAAGAAAAATGCTACTCCTTCTTTTTTGCATTGCTGTTTTATATCAATAACCCACTCTTTTTCCATCGGACGTGGTGTTCTTCCACTTTCACCTCCCACAATTACCCAATCAATTCCGCTTAGGTTCATATTTGGTAATGCGCTAATTAATGGCTCACAACTTAAAAACTTTGTCCGCGCTTTGGTTTGTCTTAGCAAATCTATGCGATTCATTCTTCTTTCATCTTCAACTGAGACTCCCATCCAAATGTTATGCGTCCAATCTAACCACCCTTCACGATCATAGTATAAAAGAATATCAGGACGTTTCGTTAGGATCTGAAATACGTGTTGAGGGTTGTCCTTCATGACATTAAATGTTTTCCGAATGAATTCCAGTGGAACATCCTTATGAAACAAATCACTCATCGAATTGACAAAGACCATTTTCGACTTCTTCCACTCGTACGGTGTTGACAATTCATTCTCGTGGATCGCAAGATCAAAACCGTTTTTGTACTTATCAATGCCCATTGCCTGCAATCGTTTTGCCATGACCTCAGCATAGCAGAACTTACATCCTGCTGAAATTTTGTCGCAACCTGTAGTTGGATTCCATGTCATCTCAGTCCATTCGATCTTTGATTGTGCCATTTATTTTAATTTATATATAATCTTTACCAAACCACTTTTGAAATGACTATAGTCCATGTATGCGCCATCCAAATTATAAAGTCTATTTCCGGTAATATCGTATGCTTCGATGGTCTTTGACTCAACTAATTTAGTTAATATCTTTTTACAATGCATTGGCCTAAATTCGTTAATCAAGGCAAACTCATATAAATCTACGTTGTTCATCTGAGTTCGGTTTTTAAGTTCCTCAATAATAAGAACATTAAGGAAATCTAAATGACTCATTGTGTCTTGAGCCTCGAAGTGTTCTTGAAACATTGACATCTGAGTGGAACTTTGTTTTTGTGAATAACCTTTTCCCCGTATAGGATCCAACTTCCATTTTGCTTCAACCATCTTGTCTAACCCATAAATGTTCGAGGTAATGAAGAATAATGCATAGTAATTTCCTTTGCCTCGTTCAATATAATGAGAGCATGAATAGAATTTACGATCAAAGCTCAATGCTAGTTTTATTTCATGTATAAATTCAAAAATATTTTCAATCGAATCATTGTGGATTTTGTGCGTAGCTGCGAAAAAGGAGAATATAAATTTTCGTAAATCTTCGTAACAAGCCCTGTCAGGGTCGCTGAGAGCAATATCTGTAAACCTGTACATTTGCATAACAGGAAGAAACATCAGAATTTCGGTGTGCTCATTCTTCAAAAGGTTATAGATTTTTTGTCGATGAATCTGAGAATATCCGTATGGGTCTATAAAAATTAAACTTCTTTCACTTTTACCAAACGAATTTACTTTTCTTGCAGCCTCATCAAGCATTTCGTCTGCGTCTTTATTGAAATATTCATACTTACAATTTTCAACCTTATCACCTTCGAGCAATCGTTTCACTTTGTTTATTTTTTCCGTTTCCGAGTCGTTGATATATATAGATATAGGCTTGACGGATTTTGCCATCTTACTTAAAGTTGTATTGATCTCCTTTATTGAATTGTTGGTGACTAATGGGCTACCAATATTACCGTCTTGATATACCCCGATACCACAATAAATATCAAATAAATTGATTTTAGAACAGTATTGCGTGAGGCTCAGGACTTTTAAGTAGTGAAGAAGATAATTCTTATAAAGATCCAGTTTAGCTTGTGAATGGGGTAGAACTACATCCTTAGCATTCACTGGTTTGCTTATTTTTTTAGAGGTGTTTTTACTTTTCATTTGACGAACATGGGTCTTATATAAGATGCCAGTGATTCTCTATAACTATTTAGGTTTTTGGCAACTAGGTTAGCATAATACTATTTCTAAAGTGAATCGTTTCTCGTTGGCCGGTCGCGTTTCACTTTTCTGTCTTTTTGGCCCTAGCAAAAAAGAATCTTTGCCGTGTTGGTAGGAGATTAATGCCTTTCACTATGGACATACTAAATATAAGAACTAATTTAAATATGGGGTTGTGCATATAGGAGTTACTCCTATGGTATCTGTAGCGAGATTCAAACATCATTTTAATCCCGTTTCTTTCATGATGACCGCATGATGTTCCCACCATGTCCGCACCATGTTCCCACTATGTCCGCAGTAAAGTGCGTTTCTGAAGCGTTTGACCGACAGTGCTGCGGACAGCCTGCGGACGCACTGCGGTGAACGCCCTCTTTTCGTGCGCTCAAAAATATTTTTAAACATTTTTCACCGGGCAAGCTGGTTGCGCAGTGCTCGGATACTTTTGAAACATCAATCAACGAGAGGGAAAGAGATGAAAGAAAAAACAAAAAGAAATTTCACTCCGCCACAAAATGGCGGGCTGGGCAAGGGTGTTTGTGGTGCGCAGAACCTTGGCGTGGGGAAGGTCGCCAAATCGTTTTTATCGAGATTCATCTGTCGTCAATATAATCATCATCAAGTGGCAACTTAATTTTATAAACATCCCAAAGTTGGCGTTCATAATTCCATTGAATCGAATATTTTCGTCCTCGGTCCAATGAATATTGGACAAAGCGTCCTCCGCCCCCAGTGCCAACATAAATAATCAGTTTGAGATACCTATCGCCCAAATCATAATCAGCTGTTTCATTCGGCAACAGCGAATTATTAGCCCAATCACTATTCTCATACCTTACAGAATAACTTATTTCAACGGAGGAATTATTTGTAATGGATATAGATTTTCCTCCAATAATCGCTTCAACTTGCGCAGATGCAAAAAAAGGAATCAGAGCCATTAGGCCGCTAACTCGCAACATCCACTTCCATTTTTTATGGCCCATCATTCCGAATTTTTTTTCTCAGAACCATTTCTGCCCAGCATATAGCCAGCAATCGTACCTAATACTCCATAAGCGGGAGCGATTTGATCATTCGTGTAGCCTGCAGTTATTAGGAAGAGAGTACCAAATATTATCAGCGTTACAACGAAAAATTTAATTATCTCTTCGCCTGAAAAAATTTTACTCCTTGTAATTAGTACTACTTCACCAGCAAGACATAGGAAAGTAAAAACTAACAAGCTAAATGACAAGACTGATTCTCTGGACGAGAAAAAGATTTCTGGACTAGGAGATTTAATTGAGGTCGGACTAGGCAATTGATTAGCTGAAGTAGGTATATCAGAAATCTGTGCGCTACATATCTCTAATAAAAAAAGAAAAATGACGGGAATTATTATCGATTTTTTTACACTGTTGTTGCTCATAAGAAATTTTACTTGAGGCATATCAAACATATCGATTATACTTTTTCAGTGTTATTGTTTTATGGGACTTATTCCTATTTTAAATTACGGTCATCCCTTAAGCAAAAGAACCCTTTCTTCTCACCAGGATCATTTACAGCCTTCGTGCCAAGATCCATTGTGGCCTCCATTGTCACATTGAAAATGAGTCCTGAATCTATGAGTTTGAAAGGAACCTACGTAAGCTAGTGTGTCTTTTGAATCTTAGTTGTCAGTTTTATGTAACTCTTGCTAGTAGAACACAACTCGCATGATGGATGGAGCGGCATGTTTGAGCCCGAGATGGCATGTGCGCGAGATGGCGAGTAG
>CAZNCO010000380.1:0-5125 GCA_964571345.1 uncultured Ohtaekwangia sp. | reverse complement strand
CACCAGCGAATGCCCCGCTAACCAGACAGGCAAGAAACTTTCGCCCCGAAAAATGATGATGGATACCCGCGATCGGATGGAAGTAGTAGTGAAAAGGTTGGAAAAAGGTGTGCCGGGTTTAAATGACGGCAAGTTTTTGTTGGGCGATTATATCACCAAAGAAGACATCAACGCCTGCACCATTTGCAACGCTTGCGTGGAGGCTGGCCCCGTAATGATCAATCCATTGGAAATTATTCTGGAAATGAGAAGATATGTGGCGATGGAGGAGAGCGGATCACCTGCACAGTGGAACTCGATGTTCCAGAATATCGAGACCAGTTTTGCCCCTTGGAAATTTGCTCCAAGTGATCGTTTCAACTGGTCGAAAGATTAAGTATGAAAACCCTGTTTGATCAAAACACGTCCGCTGAAATCCTTAATCGGATCGAAAGCCTTTCGCCTGACGCCAAGCGGCAATGGGGAACGATGGAGGTTGATCAAATGTTGGCGCACTGTGGTAAGGGATTGGAGATGGCGATGGGAATTATTAACCCAAAAAGAATCTTTATCGGAAGAATCATCGGTCCTCTGTTTCGAAAAAAATATACAGATGAAAGCCCGTTTGATCATGCCAATCCCACCAGTGACGAGCTGAGAGTTGTAGAAAGAAGAAATTTTGAAGCTGAAAAACAGCGCCTGATTCTGCTGCTAAGAAATTTTTCAATGGGCGGTGAAAGCGCTGTCACGCAGCATCCGCATCCGTTCTTTGGCCCCTTAAAGCCTGCGGAATGGGGCATCGGGATGTACAAACATTTAGATCATCACCTTCGTCAATTTGGAGGATAAAAAATTATGAATGCACCAACCATGGCCGACTTGGCCGCAAAAGGGGAGAGCCCCGAAGTTTTATTTTGGGTAGGATGTGCCGGATCTTTTGACGATCGCGCCAAGCGTGTAACACGCGCTTTTGTTACGATACTCAATGCCGTGGGCGTAAAGTTTGCCGTGCTGGGTACAGAAGAAACGTGCACGGGCGACCCTGCACGAAGAGCGGGTAATGAATTCCTTTTTCAGATGCAAGCGATGAGCAACATCCAGGTGCTGAATGGGTATGGCATCAAAAAAATTGTAACCGCTTGCCCGCATTGTTTTAATACGTTGAAAAATGAATATCCGGAGCTGGGTGGAAATTATGAAGTGATTCATCATTCCTCCTTTCTCCAACAATTGATCAACGAAGGGAAAGTCAAAATGAAGGAAGGAGGTTCTTTCAAAGGAAAGAAGATTACGTATCATGACTCCTGCTACCTCGGAAGAGCCAATAACATTTACGAACCTCCACGCGAAGTTTTACAAGCGTTGGATGCTGAGCTGGTTGAAATGAAGAGGTGCAAAACTACGGGGTTGTGCTGTGGCGCGGGCGGTGCGCAGATGTTTAAGGAACCCGAGAAAGGAAAAAAAGACATCAACATCGAGCGGGCAGAAGAAGCATTGACTACAGGAGCCACCACCATTGCGGTTGCATGCCCATTCTGCATGACCATGATGACCGATGGTGTGAAAAACAAAGAGAAAGAAGCTGAAGTGAATGTTAAAGACCTTGCGGAACTTATTGCTGAATCTATTGTTGAAAAATAAAAATCATCAATATGCTAGTTGCGTTCGATCAATTGCCGGATAGTTCAAGGCTTTGGGTATATCAATCCAATCGGGCTTTCACACCCGCGGAAGAAGAAATGATTTCCGCCACGTTAAAAAACTTTTGTAACGGTTGGGA
Organism: uncultured Ohtaekwangia sp.; assembly: GCA_964571345.1. Classification (GTDB taxonomy): domain Bacteria; phylum Bacteroidota; class Bacteroidia; order Cytophagales; family Cyclobacteriaceae; genus ELB16-189. The sequence continues at coordinate 3,366 of CAZNCO010000380.1, read as the reverse complement.
GGCGCACGGAAACCCGTTGGCAGCTTCGTTTAAAATTGAATATCATCAATTTATTGTTTTAGCAGTAGATGAAAATGTGAACGAAGCAAGTGGTTGCTCTATTGACAGTTCGGTTCGTGTTTTAAAAGAAATTCAAAGTCAAAACACCCTTGACTTGCTGAACAGGTCGGTTCCTTTTTTGGTGGATGAAAAAATCGTACTGCATTCTATTGCCGAAGCAAAAGCACGATTGACAGCCGGTCAGATATCAGAAGAGACATTTACATTTAATAATGCGGTAGCCAGCAAAAAAGATTTCCTGAATGGCTGGAAAGTGCCGACAAAAATCTCATGGCTTGCAAAATATTTGCCCCAAAAAGCGGTTGTGCAATAAGAAGAGATTATTTGTAGATTTGTTTGTTAAGCAAACCCACATGAGAGTATCGGTTTTAATTCTTTCGTCTATTACTTTTTTGATTTCGTGCAGTCCTGAGAAAAAGGCGAAGACCAATTTCCTTTCCGGTAAATACCAAAAGGTAATCGACTATTATCAGGGTGTGTTAGCGAAACAACCCAACAATCCAAAGGCAAATTATTTTGTAGCTGAATCGTATCGTCAATCCAATCGAATTAAAGAGTCTGAAAAGTTTTATGCCAAAGCGAAGTTCAATGGTGCAGACAAAGATTCAATCGCATTATTCTATGCCAAGGCGCTGCAAGCCAATGGCAAATATGAAGAAGCAAAAAAAGTATTGGATGATTTGACAGCCTCTACTTCAAACGAAAAGCTTCGCGACCGTGCCCAGAAAGAAATAAAGGGATTCGACTATTTAAACCAGCTTGCCAACAAGAAAGACTATTATCGTGTCAAAAGCTTGGACGCGCTGAACACTCCCTTTGCGGAGTATGCACCAGCCTATTCTAATGGCCAACTCTATTTTGCTTCTTCCCGTTCCAATGATCGAATTTTTGAGGGCTCGGGTACTCCTTTCACTGATCTCTACCAGGTAGACACAAAAGGTGCGAATGTAGATTTAGGAACACTCAAGGCCTTGCCGCCCACGATTAACATGCAGGATGTGAACACTGGCTGTATCACTTTTTCTCCGGATGGAAAGTTGATGATTTTTGCACGCGGGAATACGGGCAAGAAGAAAGGTGCAAAAGATGTTGATCTGTTTTTATCGCGATTTAGAAACGGAGCATGGTCGGTGCCGGTTCCCATCAATATCAACACACCAGATTTTTGGGAATCAACTCCCGCGCTTAGTCCTGATGGCAGAACGCTTTACTTTTCTTCCAATCGCCCCAAGGGCTACGGTGGTTTGGATATCTACTCCGCTTCGATGGATAGCCGCGGCAGATTTGGGAAAGTGAAAAACCTTGGCCCGGATATCAATACCGCTGGCGATGAGCTCTTCCCTTATATGGCCGAGAACAGCAAGCTTTATTTCTCTTCAGACACACATCCAGGTTATGGTATGCTGGACATCTTTGTGGTGAACCGTGCCAATGGAAAAAATCAGATCGATAATCTGGGGCCATCCATTAACTCAACGGCAGATGACTTTGGCATTTATCTTTTCAAACCTGATCGCGGATTTTTTACGTCTAATCGCGAAGGTGGAAAAGGGGATGATGATATTTACACTTTCGTGAATGATGATCCCAACCTGAAAGTGGTTAACTACTACCTCGAAGGCATTACGTATTCACTGCGCAAAGACAGTACGCGTGAGATTCTACCTGATACAAAAATCACATTGCTGTCAGAAGATGGCGATCAGATGCAAGACTTTGTTACCGGATCAGACGGAAAGTTTTTGTTCCGTGTGTATGAAAATGAAAACTACTTCCTGATGGGTGAGCGAGATGGATACCTCGCGAAAAGACAACCCTACACGACAAAAGGGAAATCAGTGCCACTGGAATCACTCAAGGAATTGGTTACCAACATTACACTGGATACGTTGATGATTCTGGATAGGAAAGCAAAGAACGCCATTTTTGTCTTGAAGAATATTTATTTTGAATACAACAAGGCCGATATCAATCCGGAAGCAGGCCGTGAACTGGATAAGTTGGTTCAGTTGTTGACAGACAATCCCGAAATCAAAATTGAGATGGGTTCACACACCGATAGCGTTGCTTCTGATGCCTACAACATTGAGCTCTCGCAAAGAAGAGCCGAATCAACCGTTAACTACCTGATTCGAAAAGGTATTCCTTCTGAAAGATTGGTAGCAAAAGGATATGGTGAAACAAAACCAATAGCACGAAATACAAATCCTGACGGAACCGACAACCCCGTAGGTCGTGCGAAGAACAGACGCACGGAGTTTAAAATCCTGGAGATTGGACCGACTGTAAAAAAGCAGGACGAGTTTGATGAAGACAAATACTTCAAAGACAACAAGGATAAAGACAACGACAATTAGCGTTTTTCTAATCTGGATTTAACGAAAATATAATCTTAGAAAATTTAGGGAGACAAAGTCTTGAGGCGATGATTTCGCCTTTCATTTCTTGAAGAAAAGATTACGCTCTAAGCTAAAAGCAGATTCTCAGCTTTCTTGCCTTTGCGCAATGCCCTTCTTATGTCCTTCATGGCTTCCTTCTTAAAATTCTGGTAGTCATGACCAACAGGATTTTTGAGAACGTCCTTGATATAACCAAGAACCTTTTCCATTTGAACCTGGTCCATGGCATCCAGACTTTGAAGAATAGCTAGCTTAGATGAGTTTTCCATTTGTCGTAGTGGTTGACAATTTAGATAACGGAAAACAATATCGTGGAGTTCAAGCGATTAGGTTGCTATTCATGCAAAAACAACAGCCACGTAATATTTCTTTCATACTTGACGCAAAGCAGGTCATGTAAAAGCTGTTAAAAATCGATTGCAGAGTTTGGCGTTCTTTTCATCGTTGTGTAATTTGACCGTTACTAACCCAAAGCTGTCTATGAATCCGCGTCAGATTTTTGTCTTAAGCTCGATATTTATAATTGTTCTTCTGTCCGTTTGGACTTACTACTGGACGGATGTAGCATTACTTTTTGTAATAGTTCTCCCTATGGTTTACATGGGCTTTGCCGACATGGCGCAAAAAAGGCAGTCAATTAAAAGGAACTTTCCTTTGGTAGGTAGGTTGCGTTATGTGTTTGAAGAGTTAAGACCAAAAATTCAGCAATACTTTGTAGAAAGTGACACAGACGGTGCGCCTATTAACCGCAACGAACGTTCTGTTATCTATCAACGTGCTAAAAAACAGATTGACACAGTGCCGTTTGGTACTCAACTCAACGTTTATGCAGAAGGCTATGAGTGGATGACGCACTCTATTTCCCCGAGAGATTTTCATTCCATGGATCATAACCCCAGAGTAAGAT
>CAZNCO010000379.1:0-5126 GCA_964571345.1 uncultured Ohtaekwangia sp. | reverse complement strand
GGTAGATTCTGTGCACGATCATCCTGATCGTGAATTGCTAAAAGAATATCCGCTCGATTCTTCTTTACTTGTTCTTTCATACGCCTGGAAATTGAAAGATGTCAATCAATTTGTAGTAGGCGCAAAGGGTGCTCCGGAAGCCGTATTTGAAGTCTGCCATTTGCCCGCGCTTGTCAGTAATGAAATAGAGAAACATGTAGAACGGCTTACCGCAAAAGGTTTGCGAGTGTTAGGCGTTGCAAAGTCTACTTCTAACAAGTTGCCCGAAAATCAACACGATTTTGATTTTGAATTTTTGGGATTGATTGCATGGGAAGACCCCATTCGTCCAAGTGTACCTGCTGCTGCTGAGGAATGTTACCGCGCAGGTATTGAGATCAAGATGATTACGGGTGATTATCCCGGCACTGCGCAAAGTATTGCCCGTCAGGCAGGACTGAAAAAGAAAAATGTTTTGGTTGGTGCAGAGTGGGATGGCCTTTCACCTGAAAATCTAAAACAGTCGGTGCATGATGCCAACGTGTTTGCGCGCATGCAGCCAAATCAGAAACTAACATTGGTCAATGCATTACAAGATCATAATGAAGTAGTGGCCATGACGGGCGATGGAGTGAACGATGCCCCTTCTCTAAAAGCAGCTCACGTAGGTATTGCCATGGGCGGACGTGGCACTGATGTAGCTCGTGAAGCTGCACATCTTGTTTTGTTGGAAGACGATTTCAGTCACATCGTTTCTGCGATCCGCATGGGCCGAAGAATTTATGACAACATTCGCAAAGCAATGGCTTATGTAGTAGCGATACATGTGCCCATTGCCGGGCTTTCGATTTTACCGATTTTATTTGGCTGGCCTGTGCTGCTTTTTCCTGCGCACATTTTATTTCTTGAGATGGTGGTCGATCCAGCCTGTTCACTTGTATTTGAACAAGAAGAAGCGGAATCTGATATTATGACGAGACCTCCGCGCAAGCGTGGTGGATCATTGTTTTCAAAACGCGTGATACTGCTTTCTGTATTGCAAGGTGTGATGGTTTTATTTCTAACGCTCTTTACCTACGGCTTTGCGTTGTACAGATCTTTGCCAACAGACGAAGCCCGCGCACTTACGTTTGCAACCTTGATCGCAGGAAATGTAGCATTGATCTTAAGCAACCGCAGGTGGGATGAGTCGGTTTTAAAAACTATAACTGAGAAAAATAAAGCCGCATTTTGGATCATCCTGGGCTCAGTTGTTCTGTTAGTTGCCATTTTCAGAATTCCGGTTTTAAGTCATGCTTTTAAATTCGGTCCGATGCATCTGCATGATTTTTTCATTGCGATCGGTTTGGGATTGTTAAGTTCGCTTTGGTTTGAGCTGATCAAGGTTTTAACACGCAAGAAGAAAATCGAACTTACAAATTAGCATTATTCAACTTTAAAAAATCTGGGATGAATCCTAAGAATATTTCTATTGCCAATGCATGGTTTGATGCCTTTAATGCAAAAGATCTGGAGCGTTTACTCTCACTCTATCATGACAATGCAGAGCACTACAGTCCGAAACTAAAACTCCGCCAGCCTGAAACGAAAGGTCTTATCCGAGGTAAAGAATCGTTGCGCGCGTGGTGGCGCGATGCGTTTGATCGGTTGCCGTCTCTTCATTACGAAGTTCTTTCGCTTACCGCGAATGAGGCCCGTGTGTTTATGGAGTACATTCGTCATGTAAATGGAGAAGATGATTTGCAGATAGGAGAGGTACTGGAAATAAAAGATAACAAGATTGTGGCTTCGCGTGTTTATCACTCATGAAAATCAATCTATTTTATTTGCTTAGAAAACCTAATCCTAAATCGTATGAAGCCTGTAACACTCCTTCTTGGAATGATTCTTCTTATTTCCTGTGAACCCAGGGAAAATAAATCTTCGTCTGTTTCTTATTTTGATTTACAGGAAACCGGAGTAAAGGCTGGTGGTGTAAGAATGATTCCTATCATGGGCGGGAAATATAAAGTGTGGACGAAGCGTGTAGGTAACAACCCTAAAATCAAACTTCTCCTTCTGCACGGTGGCCCCGCTACTACTCATGAATATTTTGAAAGCTTCGATAGTTTTTTGCCACAAGAGGGCATTGAATATTATTACTACGATCAGCTTGGTTCATACTACAGCGATCAACCCACTGATAGTAGTTTGTGGACAACCGATCGCTTTGTTGAAGAAGTAGAAGATGTGCGCAAAGCGTTGAAGTTGGATAGCTCTAATTTTTTTCTGCTTGGAAGTTCGTGGGGCGGAATATTGGCGATGGAGTATGCACTGAAATATCAGAAGAATCTGAAAGGGTTGATTATTTCAAACATGATGGCGAGCGCTATTGATTATGGGAAATATGCAGACGAAGTATTGGCTAAACAAATGGATCCGAAAGTACTGACCGAAGTGCGCGCGATTGAAGCGAAAAAAGATTTTGCCAATCCCCGCTACATGGAATTGCTGGGCTCGAATTTTTATGAGCAGCATCTCTGCCGCTTTCCGGCTGCTGAGTGGCCCGAGCCGGTGAACCGTACGTTCAAACATTTGAACAGCACAATTTATACGTTGATGCAAGGACCGAGTGAATTTGGAATAAGCGGGCGATTGGAAAAATGGGATGTGAAATCACGCCTACCCGAATTGACTACGCCAACCCTTACCATCGGAGCACAGCATGACACGATGGATCCTGAGCACATGAAGTGGATGTCAACCCAAGTGAAGAGAGGGCGCTATCTCTATTGCCCGAATGGTAGTCACCTTTCCATGTGGGATGATCAGGAACATTATTTTCCGGGCATCATTCAGTTTATGAAAGGTGTAGATGCGGGCAAGTTTTAAGACATAGCAATAGCTTTATCCGCCTTTAAATAGCTGAATTCATGTTTGAAAAGAGAAACATTTATTCCCTGATTCTCGAGTTCGTTCTCATCATCAGTGGTGTTCTTATTTCATTATTTTTTCAGAGTAAATACGAAGAGCGGCAACAGGAGGAAGAAGGTTTTCAAATATTAAATCAGGTTCGAAGCGACTTGAAATTGGATACAGCCTTGCTCGCAAGTAATATTGACAAAATCAATTATCTGATGGATCAATACATCCGGTTATTAAAGAAAAAGAGTGATGCCATTGTAGGCGAAGAGATGCCAGGAATTGTGGAAGGAATTCTGGCAACGGATACGAAGGTTGTTACGCTGTTAAACAGAGGTGGCTACCTTCGGTTCAGCTCCTTCGGAAATTATGAATTGTATCATCAGCCGGAATTAATCAACTCTATTTTACATTATTACACAAATCAAAACGAATTGCTTGCCAACTATTATCGATGGGACGATTCATATGTGGAAAATAAAGTTGTGGATTATTACCGCAGTCATCATACAGGTAATCTTCTTCGTTATTTTGAGCAGTCAGTTTTTGGGGAGGACTCAAAAAAAGAAGATGCAGTCATGATGCAAACAATGATAGCTGATCCTGAATTTCAGAGTCTCGTAGTCTATAATTATATCATCAAAAAGAATTACAAAGCTCAGTTAGAAAAGGCTAAAGAAGAAGCAGAAGGCCTAATCAAAAAGCTAGAAAATTCATTGAAAGGAAGATTTTGATTCCCCTCGTGCGCAATCAATCTACTTGAATTACACTCCAAACTTGTATTGACTATCATACGCCAGCCATAATCCCACACTTGAGAGTTTATTTTCATCGGCTATAGCTGCAGTAGGAAAAAGTTTTTTAAACTCGGCTTGAACAGCAGGTACTTCTGTCGTTCCGCCAGTAAGTATGATAAGATCAATATCGCTCGCCTTTATTTGTGCCAATTGAATGCACTCAATCGCACACGCAGATATTTTGGAGACGTGTTCGTGAATAGCTTCTTCAAAGAGCGCACGTTGAATCGAAATGTTAAGGCCGTCTTCAATGAAATCAAACGGAGCTGTATATTCTTGTTTCGAAGTCAACGCGATTTTTGTTTCTTCCGTAGCAGCTAGCAAAACGTGCCCTGTTTCTTGCTCCAGCACTTTTACCAGGCGGCCGTATTTATTTTTATCGTGTGCTTCGTGAAGAATCTGTTGAATCTGAGATCGTAGCTTAACGGTGTAGAGCAAGTTTACTTTGCTCCATTCGGCAAGATCGTGGTAGGGTTTGATAGGCACTTCAAGGTGTTTGTGTCCATACGTAGTTCGATATCCAATTTCTGGCATCACAGCCGAAAGACTTAGGTCTTTATCGAAATCATTGCCACCCAAACGCACGCCCGTGTTTGCAAGTATATCTGAGGTACGATCAGTTTTTTTGATATACTTATTTGATAAACGAATTACTGAAAAGTCGGAGGTACCGCCACCAAGATCGGCAACGAGTGCAAGTTTTTCTTCTTTCACATTAGCTTCGTGTGCAAAGGCAGCCGCTATCGGTTCAAATTGAAACTCCACATGCTTGAAGCCCACACGCTGCGCGATGGACTTCAGCTGTTGCTGTGCACGCAAATCTCCTGCTGCATCATTATCGATGAAATGAACCGGTCTACCCATCACAACATGCTGCAATTCTTCGTTGGCAAATGCCTCTGCTTTTTCTTTCAGATTTTTCAGAAACGAGCCGATGATGTTTTCAAACTTCATGGCCTTTCCATTTACAGAAGTTCCATGGTCCATCAACGAAGTACCGAGCACGCGTTTGAGGCTGCGCATGAAACGACCTTCTTTACGAGCAAAGAACAAATCAACCGCTTCTCTGCCAAAAAAAGGTTCACTTACTTTTCGTTGAAAGAAAAGCGCACTGGGAATGGTGATAGCTTTTTCTTCCACAGGCACCAGGCTGATAACCCCTGCCTTCGAAACAGCTATACTTGAATTAGAAGTGCCAAAATCAACTCCACACGAAGTCATGAAAAAAAATTGGGCTGCAATAGTACGCGATAAACATGACTTAGTAAAATAAACTTTCTCTGTTAAGCAAAATTAGAACTCCTTTCAGCAGCCGTCTCAGTGTTTCGGAAACAGATCATTCTCTACCGAGACGCGCAGCACTTCAGCTACACCCCAGGCTTGTGCGATACATCCACAAGGGTGATGTGGTGTATCGCCTTCAAAAATTTCTGATACGGTGCCTACACC
>CAZNCO010000378.1:0-5162 GCA_964571345.1 uncultured Ohtaekwangia sp. | reverse complement strand
GTATAAAACAGACAGGGCAATTATTCAACACTGGGGTTTTAGGATGGATAATTTTAAGTCTGTTTTGTATCGCGTTTTGCCTTTCGGAATCTTATCGGTGTTTGTATTTTTCATGGTTGGTCTTTACCAGCATACGCTCAATGTCACCTGGCATATTTTTCCGATCCTGATTTTATATCCCATTTGGGGAACTCTTCAGCAGTTTTTACTGATCGCGCTCACGGCTGGAAACATGCAAGACCTGAATGGAATCAAAGCAAACAAAATTGTCATCATCATTCTTTCGGCATTTCTTTTCGCAGTGGTGCATTATCCATTTGTGTGGCTGATGCTTGCCACATTTGTGCTGGCAGTGTTTTATGGAATCATTTATTTACGAGAACGAAATCTCTACGTGCTGGGCATCTTCCATGGGTGGCTAGGCGGAATTTTCTATTACGCTGTATTGAACAGAGATCCATTTATAGAAGTATTCGGAAAACTTTTACAATAACCTATCGTCAATGCACGAAAGAGCTTCAGCTTCAGTTGCCCATTTTCGTTTTATAAATGGTATCTACAAGGCCATCTTCAAAAGTGTCATGTGCTAGTTCCCAGAACATAATGCCATTCAGTTTTTGATCGATAGCATATTTTGTTTTAACCATGATCGATTTCTTGTCGTCATAGGTAGCAAACCATTTTCGCGTAGCGTCATAACCGTAAGGAGCCTGCGAGGTTTCATCCCAATAATGCTTCATGCCCGCAAGTGCATTCCTGAAATTTTTAAAATCAACACTCGTCTTAAATGTACCCGGTTGATATAAGCCGTTGTTTTGTGAAGGAACATTTTCCCAAACGCGGGCATAGAAGGCTGCCCCAATTACAATTTTGTTTGCAGGTACTCCTAATTTGATCAGGTACTGAACTGCGTTGTGAGTCGATTCTTTTTGTTGCGGATTTGAATACAGTGCCGTGTGATGCCCCGTAGTGGTTGAGTAACCATTGATCAAATCATATGACATAATATTTACACGATCAGCATCTTTCATCACCGCCAGCCAGTCAACGGATTCATCCATAAACTTTTGAAAACCACCTGCCGCAAAGCTGATTTCATAATTCTTGCCAAGCGTTTTTCGAAGTTCATGAACCAGCGCAGTGAAGTTGCCTTTATCCTCCGGCCTGAATGTGTGCCCCGGATAGCCTTCGATAGCAGGATATTCCCAATCCAGATCAATACCATCAGTATGATATGTGCGGCTAAGCGCCAACACTGACCGGACAAATTCTTTACGACCTTCCGCTGAAGAAAAAACATCGGAGCAGGATTTGCATCCGCCCCATCCGCCAAGTGAAAGCAAAATCTTCAGCGCAGTATTTTTCTTTTTCAGTTCAACCAGCTTCCGTATGGTCAGTGAATCCTGCGGATTATCGACAGTAAGGAGATTTCCTTTCAGGTGACAGAAACTGAAAATGATATGCGTAAGCTTTTGGGCAGGCAGGCTGTCAACCTTGCCGGGGCCTTGCGAATAGTAAGCAATCACGTTGAAATCTCTTTTTCTTTGCGCAGGCAGTTGAACGTTTACGATAGCCAAAAGAATAAGACCTACAACAGCATGTTTCATGATTGAAAGATTTTCGCTTGAACGGTTTGCGAAATTAATCAATCAAATCAATTCGTCTTTTTAAATAAAGGATCAATGGTCATCCAGGCTATTACCGGGAAGAATACCATCGGAACGGTAAGCCCAGGAAATAATTCAGGAAATGGTGTTGAGAGCGGAAGGGTGATGGCAATCGGAATGATCACACATGCAAACGAGCCAACACTGTAAACGAAATTAAAAATGATGGCTCCGTTTTTTTTGAAGATGGTGGTGAGCAACCAGTAGAGAAGCCCGGCAACCAATGAGACAGCCAGATTCAGGCTAAGAAGACTGCCAACGTTGATGATGCTTGAATAATCTATTTCAGTAGCAAAGAAATAAATCTGGTTGTAGATATTGGCAGCAATTGCCGCCAATATCCCTGCAACCAGTGATTGTATAAAAAGAGTTTTCGTCACAAATTATTTTGTGACCGGAACGGTAATGGAAACTTTGATGGTAGGTACCATCTTAGGATGCTTGCCGTCATCAAGGCCGAAGTCTACGCGATTTACATCAAGATTTCCTGAAAACGTATTGTTGGCAAACGTGAAAGGAAGTGTAATCTCTTTCTTCACGCCTTTGATTTCAAGTGTCCCTTTTGCTTCATATCCTGCGCCTGCTTTTGTGATCGCAGACGAAGTGAAGGCAATGGTTGGATATTTTTCAGCATCAAACCAGTTGGCACTTTTGGCGTGGGTGTTCTTCATGCCATTGCCGGTGTTAATGGATGCCACATCAATGGTCACCGCAAACTTTGATGCGCCCAGGTTTTTCTCATCAAACTTAATTGTTCCTTTCATGCCGGTGAATTCTCCCGAAGGATCTCCTCCATCAAATTTCACGGAGTAGCCTTCAGCAATTTTCCATTCTTGCGATTGAATGAAGGTGAAGGCGCAAGCCAGAATTAGCGCAACGGTAGCCAGTAAGTACGATTGTTTTTTCATAGGTTGGTTTTATTTAATGGATGATGGTAACGTTTTCACTTCTTTAAGGTTTCAGGGTGACGAGCAATCCCGTGAGCTCAGATACCAATCGTTTTGAAACCTCCATCTAATATGATCTAAAAGTTTTAAAGCCGCAAGGGAGAAAAGGCAGAATGCACCATTACTGACCGCATCACCCGCTTTCGCAAATGATTCCCGTCAACACCGCTAGGATACTCCTGTTTTTTAATAGTTTTGAATCGCGTTAAAAACAAACCGCTACATTCATTAAAAACATGATCGACTACGCTGATTGTTATATTGATAAGGTCTCTGTTCACACCGTGGGAAACAAAACAAATGGTGAAAGCCTGCGACTCTCCAAGTCATTGCTGGACACCGAAGAGGTAAAAGTTAAAGATTTGTTAAAGAAGTTTTTTGTGACTCCGTTTGTAAATCCGGAGTTCTACTCTTTCACATTTACCAACGATGACTTTACGCTCAATCCCATTTACAATTTTTCAACGGAGATTTTTGATAGCAGTAAATCACTTCATCGTCATTCAATAAGTATTGCCCGGCATCTCTTCGAACTTTCCCTGCATCCGCAAATAAAATCCGGAGACCTTTTCATTGCTTACTTCGTGGATGTGAATATCGACAATGTGGTTACCGATGCTATTGGTATTTTCAAATCAGAAAATCGGCAGGCGTTTTTGAAAGTCGATACGGCAGGCGAAGAGTTTTCAATTGCTTATGAAGACGGCATCAATGTTGAAAAATTGGATAAGGGTTGTTTGATTTTCAATGTTGATCGTGAGCAGGGTTTCAAGGTTTGTGTGGTTGATAAATCAAATAAGTCCGCAGAAGCACAATATTGGAAGGATACTTTTCTGCAACTAAAGCCCTGCAGCGATAAATATCATCACACCAAAGAGCTCATGAATCTTACAAAAGACTTTGTGACGAAGCAAATGGCAGATGAATTTATTGTGAGCAAGGCCGACCAGATTGACTTGCTTAACCGGTCTGTTGACTATTTTAAAAGCCATGACACCTTCGACTCGCACCAGTTTGCAAGCGAAGTTTTTCAGGATAAAAAGGTGATTAAATCCTTTCGAGATTTTAACGAGGCCTTTAAGCAAACCAACAATCTTGATTTCGAAGATAATTTTGAAATCTCGCAGCATGCAGTGAAGAAGCAGTCACGGGTCTTTAAAAGCGTGTTGAAACTAGATAAGAACTTTCACATCTATATTCATGGCGACCGCGATTTAATTGAGCAAGGTGTAGAGCAGGATGGAAGAAAGTATTACAAGATTTATTTTCAGCAGGAATCATAAGATGTACATTTTGAGTCTTTAATTGAAACCCATGGCCGCGGCTGTTTACGATCATAACATTTTAGTAGAAGCAAAGCATATAGATGAAATGCAGCATGTGAACAATGTTGTTTACCTGCAATGGGTGCAAGATGCTGCGGCTGCTCATTGGAATACCGTGTCTGCAGCAGTGAGGGAGAAATACAATTGGGTGGCACTCCGCCACGAGATTGATTACAAAAGTCCAGCTTTTCTGGACGAAGAGCTTGTTGCAAAAACCTGGGTATGCAACTTTGAAGGAGTGAGATCAATACGCATGGTGCAGATCATTCGCAAGAAAGACAACCGCCTGCTGGCTGAAGCGAGATCAACGTGGTGTCTGCTCAATGCTTCGAATGGACGGCCAACAAAAATCGGATCAGATATTTCGGGCGCGATTCAAGCTGAAGTTGATTCGCACTCGTAAACCTTCGGAGTATTCGCGGTAACGCGCTACTTCTTCAACATCGGAAAAATTCTTCTGATATCCTCTTCACTCGGCCTTGAGCCATATTCACAGACCTCAAATGCTTCAGCTTGTTTTACCTGAGCGGCTTTTTCTTTTCCATACCATTTTTCCAGCGACTGACGAATTTCTGTCGTGATCACACCTGCTTCATTTTTGGCAAGCCACTTTTTGCGCTCGGCTGGGTCGGCCGGCACTTGATCCGCATAGCCGCCAATCCACGGCAGCCATTCATAAAACTGCGATTGATGTGCATCAAGTGCATTTACTTTCTGATCAAATACCGATGTGATGTCAATTACAATCTCAGGCTTGAATGGGTTAGGTTTCTGAAAACGATCCTGAAAATACAAGAATACCGGATTCTTCTTTAGGGGAGGCGTGTCAGCAGCTACATTTGGTACGGCCACCATGTATGCGGCATCTTGCACGAGTACTCCAGTGTAGCGATGATCTGGGTGATAATCATTTGGACGAGGCGCGATCACCACATCCGCATTCCATTCTCTTATTTTGCGAATCACTTGCAATCGCACTTCAAGTGTAGGCAGTAATTCGCCATCATGATTGTCGAGTACATCGTATTCTACACCAAAACGTTTTCCGGCTTCTTTGGCTTCTTGTATTCTTCGTTTAGCCAGTATGCCGCCTCCTTGCAATTGATGTCCGGCATCTCCGTTTGTCACAGATACGAACTTTACTTTGTAACCCATTTGCGAAAGTAAGATCGCGGTTCCACCACCGCCCTGATCGCAATCATCGGGGTGCGCCCCCAGCATGA
>CAZNCO010000377.1:0-5163 GCA_964571345.1 uncultured Ohtaekwangia sp. | reverse complement strand
CTCATCATGATTGTGCGTTTCCTGCTTGCTGCTTTTTCCACAAGAAATCAACAATGCAAAAGCTATTATAATTAAACTAATGTTGAAAATCTTTTTCATCTGTTATAATTTTGAATTCAAGGTAAGCACAAAATCGTTGAGTGAAAAACGGACTCAGGTTTTACCCAGCCTCATAAAAACAGGAAAACGAATTTTCCGTTTATCTGTCTGCCATAAAGGCTCGATGGATTTCATCAAATTGTCTACAGGGTTATAGCCATTCGTCTGAATAAATTTCTGAACTGATGACCAAGTAGACAAATACCCTCGCAATTCTGATACCGTCCATTCCACGTGTATGTAAAAAGGTGGGCACGCAATCTCACGAAACGGAAATGAAATTGTTTGATACTCCTCATCAATTAACTTTCGATCTTTTTCCCAATAGTTACCAACAACATTTACATAAAAATCCCGAAGCCGTTCATCCATTGCCGGCTCAATCGAAAGCAATCCATAACCCCACACAGCCACAGCTGCTTCACGTTTACCAACTCTTTTCACTTCATCATAAAATTTCTCGCGATCAAACCAGTGTATAGCTTGCGCTACCGTTATCAAATCAATAGACTTCGAAGCAAAAGATGTCTGCTCTCCTGTTTGCCAATAAAAAATATTATCCAAAACCACAGCATTTTCCAATTGCTTTTTGCTAATATCGGTAGCAAGCACAGTCTTGAACCGTTTTGCAAGCTCGCGTGCCACTTGGCCATTACCGGTGCCGGCATCCCACGCATTTTCAAACTCTGTTACATGTTGATACAAAAAGTGATAAAGCTCAGCGGGATAGGTGGGACGGTAGGTCGCATACTGACTTGCATGACCAGAGAAAAGATCCTTGCTCATTTCACAATGAAGGTAAGGAATTATTGCTACCGTTTAGAGAGATAACTTGACAATTGCAGGTACAAATTTACACTTGGTTTAAGAATTCTTGAATTGTTTGATAAATGTGATTCAATTCCTCCTCAGAAATAACATAAGGCGGCAGCACATAAATAGTATTTCCCAACGGTCGCATTAAAATGCCACGATCAAGAAAATAAGGATAAATCTTCTTACGAATAGAACTGAAATAGGACGAGCCGTCTTCCACCTTTATCTCGATGGCTATAATCGTTCCAATATTCCGGGCCTCCTTTACGGATTTGTGTTTTTCAATTTTACTTCTAAAAAGCGCATGAGAATTTGCAATCTTTTGAATGCTGGATTGACATTCAGAACTTGTCGTTAAATCAAAACTTGCAAGTGCTGCCGCACAAGTTATTGGATTGGCCGTGTAGGAATGTCCATGAAAAAAAGTGTGCTCTATTCTTTCTGAGGAAAAAGCGTTTACAATTTTTTCACTGCAAGTAGTAACTCCCATGGGCAGGAAGCCCCCCGTAATGCCTTTTGACAAACACATGATGTCAGGTTTGACAGAAACATAATCGCTCGCAAATAATTTTCCAGTGCGACCAAAATTGGTAAACACCTCATCTGCAATGCAAATGACGTCACTGGATTTTGCCAATTCGAGAAGGTTTTCCAATGCTTCTGGTGAATACATGCGCATTCCTCCCGCGCCTTGCACGAGAGGCTCGTAAATAAAAGCAGCTACATCATTTTGCCTTACAATTCTCTTAAATGCACTGAGTGATTCGCTCCTGTTTTCTTCCGATGGGAACGGAATAAATTCTACATCAAACAAAAAGCTTGCGAAAGGCTTGGTAAATTCACCCCTCTCCCCTACGGCCATCGCACCAAATGTATCACCATGATAAGCACCTTCAAGTGCTACAATTTTCCGCTTTGTAGTGACACCTCGATTCACCCAATATTGAATGGCCATTTTTATTCCTACCTCCACCGCAGTGCTTCCATTATCGGAGAAGAAAATTTTCTGCTGATGCGGAAGTATACTAAGTAATTTCTCAGAAAGCCGGATGGCTGGCTCATGCGTAAACCCAGCAAAAATTACATGCTCCAATTTCGATGCCTGTTCTGCTATCGCTTTTGCAATGACTGGATTAGAATGGCCATGCAAATTCACCCACCATGACGAAACTGCGTCAATGATTTTTCGTCCATCTTCGAGATGCAAATAAACTCCCTCGGCTGACTTAACGAGCAAAGGTTCAATGCCGCCTTGCAGGGGTGTGAATGGATGCCAAATATTGTGTTTGTCTTTTTCAAGAATTGTCATGACTGAAGAATAAGATTGTAAAAAATAAACTAAACTTGAAGGCAATTGCTTTTGAAATCTCCAAGGCTCCGATCCCTAAGAATCCAAAAAATTAAGTATTTCAATGGAATATTTTCTGACAGTTTCCTTGTTTACAATTTCTTCTTTCCGAATAGATAGAAGCTGCAGATAACCGGTATGATGAAGAATAATTCGTTCACTCTCTGGATTAGATTCACCATTGAAAATTATTCCTTTGACTTTAAAATTATGTCGCTTGAGGTAATTTGCAGTAAGCAACGTGTGGTTAATACTGCCCAGATACAAATTTGAAACGAGTATGACTTCAAAATTTAATTTCTTAGCAATATCAATAACAAAGTCATGATTGTTGATTGGCACCAGGCATCCACCGGCTCCCTCAACTATTAACCGATCTGCAGCCGGTACAACAAATTTGCTTAAATCAATTTCTACATTGTCTATTCTGGCTGACGCATGTGGCGATGCCGGAGTATTCAACAAGTAAGTTTCAGGCCAGATTTTCGATTGATCATTTGACAACAACGATTCAACGGTGTCCGCATCGCGCGGAAGACCAGCCTGTATTGGCTTCCAATAATCTGCTTTAAGTGCCTCACACAAAATTGCTGATACTAATGTTTTACCGCTGTCAGTACCAATGGCTGTAACGAAGTAATGCACAGTTTTTAAATTTTGGGCAGCAAATTACGAATTACGATTTAATACAGCTGCGAGATTTATGATTTCATTGTCCGAGTTGAATGTATGAAGGCAGATGCGAATTCGTTCTTTTCCGGGTGGAACTGTCGGAGATAAAATCGCACGGCAATCAAAACCCAGATTTTGTAAATTTTGTGCAAGCTCTTTTACTTCCTTGTTACCAGGAACGATGATTGCTTGAACAGAACTTCGACTAGCGCTTTTTATTCTTGAGGTAAATAAATTTATTTTTTGTTGAAGTTCTTGCTGCAGAAAAATATGATCATCTAAAAATTCAAATGCACAACCAATCGAAACTAAACTATGTGGTGGTAATGAAGTAGAAAAAATAAAAGGTCGTGCGAAGTTTACTAAATAATTAATCAGCAAACTACTCCCTGCCACGCAAGCACCATGCACACCCATTGCTTTGCCAAATGTATAAATGCGAATTGCGATTTTTTTATCGAGGTTCTTTTGAACGGCCAGGCCTGCGCCACCAGTCCCATAACTTCCCGTACTATGTGCTTCGTCTAAAATAATAATTGCATCACATCTCTCAGCTAGTTTCACAATTTCTTCTAGCGGACTTTCATCCCCATCCATTGAATAGATTGATTCAATGGCAATAAAGATCTGCCCCGTGGATGCTTTTATCTTTTTTTCGAGATCTGCCAGATCATTGTGCTTGAAACCAAGACGCTGTGCCTTGCTCAAGCGCATGCCATCGTGCATACACGCGTGAACCAGTTCATCATAAATTATTGTGTCACCACGCTGGGGAACAGAGGCAAGCACTGCCATATTAGCTGCATAGCCTGAATTAAAAACCAATGTTTTTTCACATCTAAAGATGGACGCAAGTTTTGATTCCAAATGCTCAGCCAACTCATTATTACCTGAAAGTAATCGCGAGCCAGTAGCTCCGTTATAAGGTGCGATAATTTTCTCGGCATCTTGTTGAATTCTGTTGAAAAGCTCTTTTGATCGAGCCAAACCGAGATAGTCATTTGAAGTAAAATCAATTTTGTCTTTAATAATTTTTAAAGACCTGAGTTGATTGGCTTCAGCAAGCCGTTTCAGAGATTTATCTAAACGCTGAGAAAAGAAATCCATAACAGTCATTTCTTGAGTAACATTTTCAATTTTTGAAAAGACTGAAGCGGAGCATTAGCGCACGTCCAGTTTACGAGCCATGCAGGCACCGAGCCTCCAGGGTCAATTAGCATCTCATATTTAACATGAAGCTGACCTTTACCACTTGCAACTACCGTCCATTGTGCATGCGAAAAAGGCACGCGCACAAAGACGGGATTGTCAGGGAGAATACCCGATTCACTATCAGTCGTAATGATAAGCTCCGAATTTTTTTGAACGATGCGCATATGCACTACCATATCCCGATCGGTTACGGGCCATGGAGCTTCTATCTCCGTGCGATAAATTTTCTCTTGTAGCGATAAGGTTTTTAGTACTTTTCCTTCCAACGTATTGAATTGCCATTTTGTATAGTTGGGAACATCAGCAACAGCATTTTTCAATTCTTCCATTGAACAGGCAATCTCAAACTCTGCCTTGATTGATTTAAAGCGCGAAGAGTCAACATGGCAAGTATACACTTTGATTCCGTCCTGGTCTTTGCGGAGTTTACAATTAGATTGAGCTATTGCAAGAGTCGCAATTGCCAGAAAAAAAACAAGTGTCGTGATGAATCTCTTCAAATGAAACTATTTTCCTCGCATCTTCTCCAGCATATCCCACATTTCGTTTGGAATCATCTCAAGGTGACTGAATTCGCCACCGTTTCGCAGCCACTCACCTCCATCAATCGTGATTACTTCTCCGTTGATGTAACCAGAATATTCTGAAAGCAAATATGCAGCAAGGTTTGCCAATTCCTGATGGTCACCCACGCGCTTAAGTGGAATGCGCGAAGCCGGATCAAATTTTTTTACGAGATCTCCAGGTAACAACCGGCTCCATGCACCCTCCGTTGGGAAAGGTCCTGGCGCGATAGCATTGCTACGTATATTGAACTTTGCCCATTCTACCGCAAGGGAACGCGTAAGTGAAAGTACACCTGCCTTTGCACACGCAGAGGGAACTACATACCCAGATCCAGTCCATGCATATGTTGTAACTATATTCAAAAAAATACCCGGTTGCTTTTTTGCGATCCAATTCTTGCCTGCGGCTAACGTTGTGTAATACGTTCCTTTCAACACAATATCTACTAC
>CAZNCO010000376.1:0-5192 GCA_964571345.1 uncultured Ohtaekwangia sp. | reverse complement strand
ATGCATACGTGGCAAAGCCTCTGTCGTGTAATCGAGCCTTCCCACTAACCGGCTGAAAAGCTCATAGCCCAAGATTCCCTGCACGGGTGTTCCCATGGATTTTGGAAGTTCCAGGTAGTCTCTCTCAAGGACCAGCATCGCATGTCCTTTCCCGTGAACACCGTGCATATCAATGGTGACGTAATTGGTAACGTACGCATCAATTAGCTTTTCTCCTCCGGGTGCAGATAACGTATACTTTTTGGAATAAGCAAGGTGCAAAATATCGCTGTAAATCTTTTCCGTGAGGATAGCCGTGCGCACACCGGTGTCTACAATAAATTTTAAAGGAAGTTGATTATTCAAAATCACAGGTACAACCACAAGGTTGTTATGAATTTCGATCGGAATCTGAACCTTGGTAGCTTTATTGGATAATGTGAAGCCTAACTGGGAAAACCCACTTAACGACAGACAGACAAAAATAACAACCAAACAGTTTTTCATTAGTGCAATCACTATTACACTAAGCTAACGATAATTTTGATGGAAGGATAAACTTATCTTGTATTTACCCCAAGGAGCGTGAGCAGCTTTGCAGGAGTATCGGCAACTTGAATTTGCCGATAATTGTCTTCCTTCAAAAACCCTGATGAAACCATTGTTTCCATCTGAGCAAGAAGGTGATCAAAAAATGAATTTACATTCAAAACACCTATAGGTTGTGAGATCAGACCTAGTTGCTTCCAGGTGAGGATTTCTGCCAATTCATCTAAGGTGCCCCATCCACCAGGCATGGCAATAAAGGCATCTGATAAGTCGCACATTCGTTTTTTGCGCTCGTGCATCGTGGAAACAATTTCCAGCTGAGAAAGACCTATATGGCCTACTTCGCGCTTCATCAAGAAGTCAGGAATAACACCAATCACCTTGCCGTTGTGGCGCAAAACTTCGTCAGCAATAACACCCATAAGGCCCACATTTCCGCCTCCATACACCAATGTGGAGTTTGAAATGGCGAGAGAACTACCTAAGGCTTTGGCAGCATTTGAATAAACAGGATTTGTGCCTGCTGCTGAACCGCAAAAGACACAAACATTCATAAAACGGAAAGAATTAATGCTTAATGTCGTGCTCGTTATTGCTCACTTTGCTGTTGGGGAACAGCCAAATAGAAACAATAGCTAGTATAAACAAAGCGATAACGATAGCAAAAACTGACATAGTTTAAATTTTATGTTTCAAAAATAAGTTCAAAAAGGAAATATTTGCATCTTCGAACGGAAAAATACTTCCTTATGAAAAAATGGGTAATAGGTTTTGGAGTTATTCTGGTGTTGGCTGTGGCATTTTACCTATTTCGCACCTTTTCAGTTAAATCCCACAGCCCTGAGGGGGCGACTGATTTTGCTGATGGAGGTACCAAAATTCACGTTTTTTATAACCGTCCCTACAAAAAAGGCAGGGTTATTTTCGGGGGGTTAGTTCCGTACAATAAAACATGGCGCACGGGAGCCAACGAGGCCACTCAGTTTGAAACTAATGTTGATCTGAAGTTTGGCGACAAAGAGCTGAAGGCGGGAAAATATAGTTTATGGACGGTGCCCGGAGAGCAAACCTGGCAAGTGATTTTTAATAGCGAGATCCCGATGTGGGGAGTGAATTTTAAAGGCGAGGCAAACCGCAATCCCAGCACCGATGCCCTGGTAGTGGAAGTTCCTTCCGTAAAACATGATAAGGAGTTTGAGCAATTCACGATCTCCATCGAAAAAGCAGGAGACTCTATCGAGCTTATCTTCCTTTGGGATACTACGCTGGTGGCTGTTCCGTTCACTATAAAATAATTGCAACAAAATAGACTTAACTTTATTCCATGATCCAGGTAATTCCATCCATCGCTGTTCGACAAGGTAAAGTTGTAAAAATGCGCAAGGGAGACCCCACCAGCGAAAAGTCGTACAATGAAAACCCTTTGGATCTTGCCAAGCGATTTGAAGACCATGGGATTGAAGTAGTTCACCTGGTTGACCTCGATGGGGCCGAGCAAGGAAGCCCTAAAAACTGGCACGTGCTTCAAGCCATTGCCGGCCACACAGAATTAAAAGTTGACTTCACCGGAGGTATCTGCACAGACGGAGACATCGGAAAAGCTTATGAGTATGGCGCAGATTACATCACTGCTTCGAGTATTGCGATAACAAAACCTGAACTATTTGCTTCCTGGATTATTTCTTACGGAAGAGAAAAGA
The DNA here is from genome assembly GCA_964571345.1 of uncultured Ohtaekwangia sp. GTDB lineage: Bacteria > Bacteroidota > Bacteroidia > Cytophagales > Cyclobacteriaceae > ELB16-189. Next base: position 2,964 of record CAZNCO010000376.1, on the reverse strand, counting down.
TGACGCTTGGCGCGGATGTGACCGACATCAATTCAAAACTTCTCGCCACCCGCGGATGGCAGAAGAAAACCGAAATTCATTTATTCAACCACCTCCAGTATTTCTACGATCGTGGGTTAAAATACGCCAAGTGTACAGACATATCAAGGGATGGCGTATTAGAAGGCCCCGCCTTTACTTTTTATCAGGAAATCATTGAAAAATTCCCTGAACTGAAAGTGCTTGCCAGCGGTGGAGTGCGCAATCTGGATGATATTAAAAAACTGAATGACATGGGTGTATTTGCAGTCATCTTTGGCAAAGCCTATTATGAGGGGTTCCTTGATCTGAAAGACCTTGAGCAGTTTTTAGTGAAGAAGTAACCCGCAATTCTAATTCTCAAATTTTAGTTATTTCAGATTTGCCTTATCCTCAGGCTAAAGAAGCATTAAATTGCGCATGGTAGATTTTTTATTTTCAATAACATTTAATGGGTAATTGAAATTCTTTGTTTTCAAGATCCTTCATTCCGTTACGAATAAGATGAAACACAGTTGATGAAATATATTTTCCCTTTAGCGCTTTTGGTAATAATGTCTTGTGGTGCACCTAAAAAGAAACACCAATCATTCCCCGAATTGGTTTCATCACTCTATGACGCATCACAAAAACCATTTTATCATGGTGTAGCTTCAGGAGATCCTCTACAGGACAGAGTGATTATCTGGACACGTGTTACTCCGGAAGACTCCTCCGGCATTGTCAATGTGAAGTGGGAGTTGTCTGCATCTGTTGATTTTAAGACTGTCTTTAAAAAAGATACACTCTCAACTTCCTACAAGCAGGACTTTACAGTAAAAGTAGACGTGAATGGATTGCAACCCTATACAAAATATTTTTACCGATTCATTGCTCTTGGTGATACTTCCACCACCGGGGAAACAAAAACGCTTCCTGTGGAAGCGGACAGTATTAAATTAGCAATCGTAAGTTGTGCCAATTGGGAATGGGGTTTCTTCAATCCGTATGCAAAACTTGCCGATCGCAAAGACATTGATGCTGTCATTCACCTGGGTGATTTTCTTTACGAGACCGCTTCCGGAAAATACGGTGACACTACCATCGGGCGATTTAATATTCCGCGGCATGAAATTGTTTCATTGAAAGATTATCGCACGCGTTACTCTCAATATCGGCTTGATGTAGGCTTGAAAAAAGTGAGTGCTCAATATCCGATGATCGCCATTTGGGACGATCACGAGATTGCCAACAACAGCTATACAGAAGGCGCACAAAACCATCAACCCGAAGAAGGAGATTATCAAAAAAGAAAGGCAGCAGCGCGCAAGGCTTACTATGAATGGATTCCGATCCGCGAAAGCCAACCACACTATCGTCATTTCTCTTTTGGAAAATTGGTTGATCTTATGATGTTGGACGAACGACTCGCTGGACGTGTGAAACAAGTAGATAGCATTTCGGATCCAAATTTTGAAAATGAAAAAAGAAGCATGCTCGGTCAGGAGCAACTGCAGTGGCTCGAAAATGAACTGAAGGCATCAAACTCTGTGTGGCGTATCATTGGCAACCAGGTTCCGTTTTCCGATTTACAACTCTCAGCAGTTTTCCCAACCATGCCTAAAAATTTCGACAGCTGGGATGGGTACCCCGCTGAGAAAAGGAAATTGAAAAATTTTATAGTTGAAAACAAAATTCATGATCTTGTCTTTGTCACCGGTGATATGCACTCATCCTGGGCAATTGAAGCTGCAACTGATGTGACTAAAAATTATAAACCTTTCGCGATTGAACTAGTGACAACAAGTATTTCTTCCGCAAATGCAGATGAATCAAATCCAATTGATAGTGTAAAGAAAAGTGAAGTAAAAACCTTGAAGCTTAATCCTCACGTAAAATACTTTAACAATCGCGATCACGGCTACTTGCTTTTGCACGTTAACACAAATTCTATCCGGGCTGAGTGGTGGTATGTAGATACACTTCGAATTCCTGAATCCAAAGAATTTCTTGGCAAATCTTTTACCGTTAAAAAAGGAAATCCAAGGTTGCAATAAAATTGATTAACTTCGTTAGGTAAACTATGAAAACAAAACTCCTGATATTCTGTCTGTCGGCTTTATCTGTATCCGGTTTTGCGCAAGTCATAGGCAAAACATTTCCTGACATGACCGCAGAAACGATAGAAGACAAAAAAGTAAGTCTTCCTGTTGATGTGAAAGGTAAATATACTTTGCTTGGTCTTGCTTATTCAAAAAAATCCGAAGACGAACTGAACTCGTGGTTTAGCCCTGTGTATAATACGTTTATAAGAAAGTCTACAGGCATGATTCAGGGATTCAACTATGATGTGAATGTCTATTTCGTTCCGATGTTTACGGGCGTAAATGCTGCAGCAACAGGTACCGCCAAAAAGAAAGCCATCAAAAATGTAGACCCACAACTATTACCTTACATTTTATTTTACAAGGGCGAACTCCGTACTTACAAAGAAGCCCTTGACTTTGAGCGCAGAGACATTCCCTACTTCTTTGTTCTTGATCCCAACGGGAAAATTGTTTTTGCTACTTCAGGAGCCTACAGTGATCAGAAGATGGAATCTGTGGAAGAAGTAATTGACGTTAACTAGTGAAACCCAACCGTCTATAGAGGATGAATTTCTTTTTATTGCTTGCAATCGCTCTCGCACCAGGGGCAGCCATCGGGCTGTATGTCTATCTTAAAGATAAGCACGAACGCGAACCGATTGGGCTTGTAGTCACCAGCTTTTTTCTGGGCATCCTCAGCAAGCTCATTTCTCTAATCATCAGCTTGCCAATTGATAAAATTGTTCCTATCAAAGAATCCAGTTTGACAGAGCAAGCAATTCACGCGTTTTTGATTGTAGCCCTGATTGAAGAATTTAGCAAATTCATTTTTGTTCGGTGGGTGTTGTATCCAAACAAAAATTTCAACGAACCCTACGAT
>CAZNCO010000375.1:0-5203 GCA_964571345.1 uncultured Ohtaekwangia sp. | reverse complement strand
TTGCAGGGCAATCTTTTAAAAATGCCGAAACCACCCTTGCAGACTATCAGCAAACGTCTGGTGCATTTAAAGAGCGGATGAAGCAAGTGAATGGAAAGCAAGAAGGTGATCCGGCAAAGGCCGCCCAAGCGATCATTAATTTGACACTTGAAGAAAAACCATCGTTACGACTGCCCCTAGGAAAAATTGCCGTAACGAGTATCCGCTCGAAGATTGAAAGTTTGACCCGTGATCTTGAAGTAAATCTAACCATTGCTGAAAACTCGGTCTTTAGCTCCGAACAATAACTCAACCTTTAAATTTGTAACAGCACACTAACAAGACAAAAACAAAAACGAAATGATGACTGAAAATATTATAAGAAAAGTTAAACCTCAAGACATACCAGGGTTGAAAGAGGTTTTGGACTCAAGTGAACTTTTTCCTTCAGAATATCTTGATGATATGATATCAGATTTTCTAAACAACAATGACACCAGTGAAATTTGGTTTACCTGCGTTGACAACGACAGACCACTTGCTTTAGGATACTGCGTTCCGGAAAAACTCACAAACGGTACGTACAACCTCTACGCGATCGCTGTGAGAAAGGAATTTCAAGGACAAGGTATTGGACAAAGAATGATGCGCTTTATTGAAAGCTTGCTCGCGGAGAATGGAAACCGAATTTTAATTGTAGAGACTTCAAGCATTGACCAGTATGCATTGACCCGGAAGTTTTACGGAAAACTAGGTTACAGGCAAGAAGCTATTATCAAAGACTTTTGGAATGAAGGAGAGGACAAAATAATTTTTTGGAAAAAACTAAATTAACAAACAACATTTAGTTTGCTTTTGACACTTAATGAAAAGGCCCAGTTGGCGTCAGCGGAAAAGCTTCACGCGATACCCAAAATTAAACAGACCATATTAAACTTAAACCCCCATGCCCAGGTTGGTGTTCTTCACCTACATGTTGGAGAATAGTTGAAAGTACACCGTTATCAATTTATGTTTAGCATCGAGTTGTGTTAATAGGAGTGCGTCATGGTTGTAGGTGAAGAACACCAACCGGCCTGGGCTTGAAGAGAATAATTTTCAACAAACTTGATCATCCCATCAATATCCCAGCATCACAAAGGCGCCCCAATAGTAGGGTGATGGATACTGTTTTTTTACTTCGAGCGCTGCTTTTTTGAGCGCTGTATTTTTAGGAGTGCCATGCGACCATTCAAGATAAAAAGTACGCATGAGCAAACTGGTGGCGGCATCGTCTACCGCCCATAAGGACATGATTACATTTTGTGCACCGGCCGTCATGAAAGCACGCTGCAAGCCATACACACCATCGCCCGAGGTCACTACCCCGGTGCCTGTTTCGCAGGCGGAGAGGATCACAAGTTCGGTGTGGAGCAAGTTGAGGCCCTGGGCTTCGTAGGCGGTGAGCACACCATCTTCTTCGGATGGTTTGCTTTCCAAATTCACACCTGCCAGCAGCAGCCCCGACAGCAGCAAGGGATTGGCATACTGCTCCTGCCGGTCGAAGAAGAAGCCATGGGTGGCGATATGTAACAGCGTGGGGTCGTGCACCTTTTTGATATTATCTTCGGTGGCCTCTTTGCCTGTGTAGAGAGCCGTGCTCCAATGATTTTCTTTGAGCAGCTGATCGATCGTTTCTACTTCGGTGCGGGTTCCTTTGAGCGGTGGAATCTCATCGCCCAACAAATTGGCCAACTGAAAACTGCGGTTGTTTTCCGCTTTAGGGTTGGGTGACGCGGAGGTAGAAAAGGCAGGATCGCCCAAGATCACCGATTGATGCAACCCGATTGACTCATTCGTTTCAACAAGGGCTTTCAGGTCGGGCAGAATGGTGATGTCTGCTTGTTCCAGCAGGTACTGGTTGTAGACTGGATTTTTTAGTGTGTTCAGGCTGATCAGATTATAAATACCATCGGGCGAGAAGTATATCTTTTTCCGGCCTGCGATTTTAGCTGCGAGTGTGCCCCAGTAGTGCTGATACGATTGCACATCTTCTTGCTGAAACCGGATGGAGTTTTTATAGATCTTATAAAACTTATGTTCGAGGTCGTAACCATTTTTGAGCAAGATCACTTCAGGCTTTAGTTTATTCTCCGGTTTGATGATAAAGAAGGCGTAGTACACCGAATCAGCATAGCGCATTTTGTCGGATTGATAATACAGCGGATGGTTGATGCGGATGGTTTCGATGGCCACCTCTCCCGGTTTCAGTTTCGATTGTATCTGTTGGAACGTCACATTTTTATTTTGAAGCGTCTCCTTAAAGGCGGCTGATTTTTCGGCCAGCTCCACTTCCTTCGCATTTACCTGTTGTGTCAGTTGCTGCACCCGGGTTTCTTTTGCCGGAAGCTTTTCCGGGTCGGCCATATAGACGGAACTCAATTCTTTTTTGAGTTGCTCGAGGGCGCGGTATTGCCGGATCAGGGCGGTGTCGCCACTGCTGAGAATTCTGTTCTGCACTTTCTTTGAGCTGGCGAACACCATGCCCTTGGCGGCCAGCCGGATGTTTAGTGCTTTGCGGGCATGCAGTAAGGTGAATTCATAATAATTCTTATTGTCAAACACACGCTGCTTCACCTCGTACGAAGTTGAATCTGATTTCAATTTTTCTTTGATATAGTTGACATTCTTCGCCTCCATGAGAAAGCCGGAGGAGAGGGTGTTGCGGGAAACACAAAAGGAGAAGAACGCGTTGATGGGCTCGCTGGCGCTCTTGTAATAATTTATTTTCTCTGTTTCGTGCAGGTACTCCAACACATCCAGTCCCTTGATCACTTCGTTGATGGTATGAACAAAGGCCAGGGTGGCTTCCGATTCTTTGTTTTCAGACCAGGCAAGTTTTGCTTTGGCATAGTTCCAGTCGTTGCGTTCCAGCGCGGAAGATTTCCGGATGGCCTCCTCATAATTTTTATATAAGTCAGCAACGTAAACCATATCGGGCTTGAGGTTCTTATAGGTAACAAAAATGGAATCGTTGCGTCTCGTCACTATTTCTTCCGGAAAAAATTCCAGTTTACTTCTCAGATTCAGCGCAAGGCAGCGTCTGTAAAAATCGGTGAGAACACCTCTGTAATAGATTTCTCCTTCCGGATCGATTTTCGCTTTCTCCCAAGCACGTCTGTAATAGTATTCGGCTTGCCTTACATCGCCTGCATGTTCCATTGATTTGGCCAGGTTAGAAAGCACCAGCGCATAGCAACCGCTGCAATTGTTGTCATCCAGATTATACTGCTTAACGGCCTCCAGCAGATACTTGCTTCCATCGGGGTTGTCGGGATTGTTTTTAAAATAATAACTCGCGTAGGTGCTGTAGTAGGGATGCTTTTTGCCAGCCTCCTTATCAATCCTTTCAAGGCTTTTCAAAATAAAGGTGTACACTTCATCGGTGTACCCTAATACTTCTTTGTAGCGTATCACTTCAAACATGTTGCCGTGAAATGCTACACTGTTGTCGCCCAACAGCGCATTGAGTTCAGCTTCGGCTTTCTCGGCATATTTTCTCGCCTTTAACAGATCATCGGTTTGCAAGGCGGTGTTCAGCAACGTTAACCATGCATTTGCCAGGTAGGTGTTATGCGTGCCCAGGTGTTGTGAACTGATTTCAATGATTCGAAACGCAACACTGTCGCAGAAGTTTTTTTCATTGAGTTCATTAGCCTTTTTGGTAATCATGTCAAGCCAGTCGAGCTGGGTAGTATACTTTCCTTTCCAGGTCCCTTGCCTGATTACTGCTTTAAGTTCGGCTAAGGATGCAGCACTTTGTATCCGGTAGGGATAATAGCGTTTGTCAAACTCATCTGCATATTTGGGGTAGTTGCGCTTTTGGCGTGTAAGCAGTTGATCGATCTCTTCCGATGCCATGTCATAATCCTTCCTTTTTATGTAGTCTTCGATCATGAGGGTTTGATAAACCATGCGATCGAATGGTTGTACTTCGTTTTCCAGAAAATCGAATGCCTGTTCTTCTTTCCCCACTTTTTTCAGCACTTGGTACTTTGTTTCGTAATAATCCTGGGGTGTGGTTTTGCCGGCCTGCTTTTTGATCAGCTCCAGCACGCTATCGGTTTTCTCCAATTCATTCATTTCGAGGTACGCCATGCAATAGCTGAGATGAAGATCGATCAGGTCAGCTTGCGAAAGCTTTACACTTTTGTTGTTCACCAGTGCGCGCGCCAGATCTAAATCCTGCATGGCCGTGCGGAGATGACGATACTCCATGTCGATATCGTAAAGGAGCAGGTACTTTTTGTATTGTTGTTTCTGATCTTTTGAATTTGGAATGCGTTTGGCCAGTTTTTGTGCCTGGGTGATGTAGCCTATTTCGATGTAGTACGATGCACTGTCATAGAGCTGCTGCCAATCCTGGGCGGTAGATGACAGTGAAATGAAAAGCAGCGCGAGGATGATGAATTTCTTCATAGCAGTAAAAGCCGATAAAACAGACTATTAAAATTAAGAAATCTGTAACAGATGTCTCGTTCGGATAGAAAGAGATGTTGTGGTGCCGGGTGTCAAGGTTGTATCGCGTGCTCCTCTATTCTTTGGCAGTTGACAAAGTCCTGCATGCTTGTTACATTAACTAGAGCAATGGCTGAAAAAATAAATTTATAGATGGTGATGGAATGTGTTTCGCAACGAACGTGCCGATTGCTATCGCGATAAGATGTGTCGTCTTGTTTTACGAAGCAAAGAGGGCACGTGTTACAAACACAAGGGGCACAAACGCAAAGAGAGATTTATTAAGAGGATCGTGTAAAGTTGGAGGTGGAGTGATTTATGACAGACATAAAACCATTTGAACCCAGTATACTATGAAAACTCTTTTAGTTGGCCTTTTGCTGTTTGTCGTTTGTATTTCAAATACAAGCGCGCAAACAAAAAACAGAATAGACAGTTTAAAAAAGGTAGCGGCTAAAAGCAATGATGCAACCGCGTACTTCGAGCTTTGTAAATTTTTGAACAATCAAGGCAAGATTGATTCTGCTTTTTTCTTTGCACAAAAAGCAGTGGCCTTGGCTAAAGATAAAAGATTAGAGGCAAGGGTAAGGCGGATTTATGGCTTTTTGGCACTTGTGAAAGGTTTCTACTCTATGGCACAAGATCAGGAGTTTAAAGCGTTGGAGCTCGCCTTGACCTTGAAAGACTCGGTGATTATTGCCAGTTGTTACTCTACACTAGGTAGTGT
>CAZNCO010000374.1:0-5228 GCA_964571345.1 uncultured Ohtaekwangia sp. | reverse complement strand
AAGCCTTTGGTAATGCGTATGAACCTGAATCAGCAAAGTCATGGTATTATGTGGAATGTCCACCGTAATCTCATGAAGAGCCTCAGCCCTATCGTGGATTGCGGTGTTCACTACATTGACGTGATGTGCCAGATGACACGCAGTAAGCCAGTGCAAGTAAGTGCAATAGGCGCAAGGCTCACTGAAGAAATACCTGCAGGAAATTATAATTACGGTCAACTTCAGATTCGTTTTGAGGATGGGTCGGTTGGATGGTATGAAGCCGGCTGGGGCCCGATGATCAGTGAAACAGCTTTTTTTGTGAAGGATGTAATCGGCCCCAAAGGTTGTGTGTCTATTGTAGCAAAAGATGCGGGTGGAAAAGGCAAATCTGATTCGGTGGAGTCGCACACAAAAACAGAATCGCTCAGAGTACACTATGCCGACCTGGACGATAAAAATAATTTTGTAAAAGAAGACACCTGGATTAATCTGGAAGACGAACCTGACCACCAGGAATTATGTAATCGTGAACAACGCTACTTTCTAAAATCAATCCAGGAGAATATAGACCTCACGGATCACATGCAGGACGCGGTGAATAGTTTGCGCATTGCGTTCGCCTGCGATGAATCCGTGCGTACGGGAAAAGTAGTCATACTTTAAAGCATATTACATCTTTTTCTCGCTTATGTTGTCCCCATGTTCAAGCGCTTACAAACCTGCAACAATTTCATTCCATCCAGTACACCATTTCCAGTGCATGCATCCCAACCATTGTTTGCCACATACCCCTTGCCATCGGCAACCGTAATGTTATCGCCTTCACTGATATCACGAAATATTGTTGTATTCATATAAAGTCGCGGATGTAGAAAACCCACGTTACGTTTTATCTTTTCATTTATTCTGGCAAGCAGACCAGACATCAGCGGAGCTACCGCGCTGGTACCCCCAATTACAACTCTTTCACCATCCACGAGAATTGTATAGCCAGTTTCAGGATCGGCCACTGCGGCAAGGTCTGGCACACCTCTCCCTTTTCGGCTTGAGTTAGCCGAAGGAGGTAAGACCAATTTATTTTGATATGACGGGATAGCGAAAACATCACTGATACCACCTCCAGTCGCGCTGGTTGGTCCATCATTCCAAACTGTTTCCTTTTCTACTACATTTTCTGCAGCCACCAATCTGGTGCCACCGCAAGAAACTACATAGGGACTAGAAGAAGGAAAATCAACATGAGCCATCCCATCTCTCAATCCATCGCTCGAACCCTGATCTCCGGCAGCACCAAATATTGTAATGCCAAGTAGCGCTGCTTCATTGAAAACATCATTAAATGCCTTGAGTGATTGGTCTGTCCACTGGGCTTCAGGTGCTCCCCAACTAATAGAAATGACATCGGGCTTATGAACGGAATCGTGAATGGCTGTTGTAATGGCGTCAAGAAATCCTTTGTCCGTATTTGGTGCGAAATAAACAACGATTGTTGCATCGGGAGCCACGGCACCCGCCACTTCGATATCAAGCAACACTTCAGAGTCAGCACTATCTGATGTACTAGGGTTATTCGTACCACCATCCACAGAAACAGGAATTATTGTTGGAGTTGGAATACCCAGCTCTTTAAAATAGTTATCCAGATCTTGTGTGCGATAGCCGCCACCCAACTCTATCATTCCAATCACCTGGCCTTTTCCCGATGCCACGGGAAAATTATAGATCCTTGCTAACTGTATTGGGTCGTAATGGGTGGCTGCTTGATTTACTTTTCTATTAACCTGAAATTTTGGCGTAGCCATCGGGCGTTCATCAAGACCAAAAACGCCAACAATAATGTCTTTAAGAGAATCCGGAACATGGATCGGCCCCATCCTTCCGTTGAAAATCCTTCCATCATCTGTCATGTATTGAAAGAGTTGCACCTGGAAAGCCTGCTCCATTTGATGAACTGTACCTCGCAATTCTACACGGTTACCACGTTCATTTCGTGCCGCGACTGTTAGCCCAAAGTGATGAGCGAACGCATTGATAAGATCCATGTCTTCTGCAAAACCCCCATGGTTTTTCCACAAACTCTGATGAGTCATTTTTCTAGTTAATCGATGATTTCCCAGGTAAGCGACATCCGGTACAGCGTGCTTTATCCGTAAAAGCAGAGTAACCGAACATGCTCTTTCTTTTTGGACCTCGCGTAAGCGTTTTGCAGATGTTTCTTTCTTTTCACTACCAATCAACGCTACACGTTTTGAAAAATCATTAATCGCTTTCATAACAAGCTTTATTTTCCATTTAAAACGTACTCAAAAAACCAGATGATGCGCAGCTTAGCTTATCCATCGTTAGCTTATCGTAACATTAAACAAATGCTTTCAGGTTTTTCAGTTGAATGAGGTGGGCAAGTCGATGAATAGATATAATAATTTTTCGACCATTCGTTCTTAAGCCATTTTTATTAAATATTTCACTAACCAATAGAACATGAAAAGAAATGCAACACTATTGTCTTTAGTAATGGCTTTCAGTTTATCGGCATGGGCGCTGCCTTCAATGCACAGGGGCGTAAACTTCACCAAAACACAAAGTGCGATTCAAAATGACAAGGCCAAAATTAAAAAAGAAGAGTTGCCGGAGGCTACGAGAAAAACTCTGAATGGTGACAGCTATAAAGGTTGGACTATTTCTAGTGCCTATAAACTAAAGAATGGGGAATATGAAGTAAAGTTAACAAAGGGGACTGAAACACAAACGGTAACGTTTGACAAAGAGGGAAAAGTAAAATAATAACAACCACTCTAAAATAAGAACGCCTGCGCATGCAGATGTTCTTATTCATTCTAATATTTCAACTTCATTTGATAATGCTAAACTTATAAAGTGTTTTTGTATGATATGTGTCGCCAGGATTTAAAACAACGGAAGGAAAAGTTGACTGATTGGGTGAATCAGGAAAATGTTGAGTTTCCAGACAGAGCCCCTGGTGCTTTTGATAAACGACTCCCCCCTTTCCTACATTGGAACCGTCCAGAAAGTTTCCAGAATAAAACTGAATTCCAGGCTGGTCTGTAAAGGCTTCAAGCCTCCGGCCACTGATTGAATCTTCAAGTGTCACCACCTTTTCAAAAGTATTTTTATTATTCAATACCCAGCAATGATCGTATCCTTTGCCATTAATCAATTGTACATGCTTTTCGTGAATTCGTGAACCAATACTTTGTGCTGTAGTAAAATCAAATGGCGTTCCCTTTACGGGTTCTAGATTTCCCAATGGAATCAATGTTTCATCTACGGGCAGAAAACGGTCTGCGTTGATGGTGAGTTGATGACCGAGAATATCCCTTCTTGCGTTCCCACTAAGATTGAAGTAAGTATGCTGTGTAAGATTCACAATCGTCTTCTTATCCGTGGTAGCCTTGTATTCGAAAACGACCTCGTTGTTTGCACTGAGTGTATATAAAACTTCTATATCAAGATTACCTGGATAACCTTCTTCACCGTCTTTACTTTTATAGGTGAGTTTAAGTCTTGCTTGCGCAGAATCTGACACGTCCTCAATATTCCAATACATTTTATCAAAACCTAGTGGTCCTCCATGTAAATGGTTAACGCCATTGTTTACAGGCAAGGTGTATTGCTTACCATCGAGGCTGAACTTCCCTTTCGCAATGCGATTGCCATAACGACCAATAAGAGCGCCAAAGAAAGGGTTTGCCTTCAGGTAATCTTTAAGAGAATCATAGCCAAGCGTCACATCTTCAAAAACTCCGTTCTTGTCAGGAGCTTTAATCGAAACAATGATGCCACCGTAATTCATCACGGACATCTCCATACCGTTCCGGTTGCGCATTGTGTATAAAGTAACTTCCTGGCCTTCTTGAATTTTGCCAAAGGATTGTTTTGTTACGAATGAAATGGTATCAGCAGACGTCACTGTTTCTTCAGGTTTATTTCTCTTTTCGCATGAAAAGGTAAACAATGCAAAAAGAAAAAATAAGATGTAGCTAAAACTATTTCGGAATTTTTGTTTGAAGGTGATCATAATTAATATTAAAATTTTTATTATCTAAGTCTATTCTAATGAAACCACTGGCCAGAGATTCTGGTACCATTGGATCTTCCTTATTTTAAGTTTTGGCCTGCCACCATCTTGCATATCGTAAGCGCATACATTTCTATTTCCGAGTTCTAATCCGGATTACCGAAAAAGAATGTGGGGCCAGAGACAAGTTCATTCTATTTCCGTTGACAGAAATGTTTTGCTCTTCGGGCCTAATAAACATTGGCGCTTCAAGAGAATTGACGCTTTCAAGTTCAGATTTTAACACAGTCATCTTTCCATTGGCAGCAACTTTTGAACCTTTGATCTCAACAACCTGATTTTGTGGTGAGGCTGACGAATTTACAATCTTTAAAATAATCTCCCCCGAATTCTTATCAAGTACGGAAGAAGCGTACAATCCCTGCTGACCTGTGAGTGGCAAATTTGCCTTTAATGCAGAGAGTAGCTGAGTTCCTTTATTGTTTGAGAATAATTTTTGTACGTAGTAGTTAGGCGTACCGTAGGATCTTAAATTATCAAACCAGATAAGATCAGGAGTCCACTGCCATCCATCAACGTGTGCAAGCAACGGGGCATACGAACACATGGTAACAACATCTGCATTGCGCTCTAGACCAGTCATGAAGGCTGCTTCAGCCAACGCGCATTCCCAATTATTTTTATTGTCGGGGCTGCCCGTGGCTACGCTTTGAGCCGCATACTCGCCAGCAAAGATTTTTGGACCTTTTCGATCATAGTGGTCATAACGGGTGCTGTTTTTCAAAAACCATTGAGGCTTATTGTAATAATGTTCATCAATGATCTCCGCATTCAGTGCTCTTAGCTCTTTATCCGCATAGTCAAATAATTCTCCATTCGGAAAAGGGCCATTCCCTGTTACTATTTTAATCTGAGGATATCTTCCCTTAATTGCTTTTACAAAAGCCTGATAACGTTCAATGTATTGTGGTCCCCATTGTTCATTACCTACCCCAATCATTTTCAAATTAAATGGTGATGCGTGTCCCATTGATACACGAACTTTTCCCCATCCGGAATTTGCATCTCCATTGGCAAACTCAATCAGGTCTAGCGCATCCTGTATGTACGGATCAAGCTGTTCCATCGGAACTGCTTCGGCAGTATTAAATTGACATGCCATTCCACAATTTAGAATTGGCAGCGGTTCAGCTCCAATATCCTCGGC
>CAZNCO010000373.1:0-5239 GCA_964571345.1 uncultured Ohtaekwangia sp. | reverse complement strand
CCATTTTTCTTGCCGATGCCGAGTAAACCGCAAGAGCCCACAACAAATGCAGTGGCAACACACAAGGTGCTAAACACAATTTTTTGAGAAACCATTTTCTTCATATAGGTCAGTTTAATATTCTATTCTAATTGTTCTTTCTTCCAAACGAACGGACTCGAAAGTTATTCTTTTTCCCGTTTTATTTAAAAATAGCAGCTACCAAATTCTGTAAAATCTTTATAAAAGCCAAAAAAATTTCGGTTTAATGCCTGTAACGAGGTGTTCTCACAACTTTCTTCCCGGGTCCGGCATTGGTTGGTAGCTCATACATTAACATAAGCTCATGCGAGGTGGGCTGTTTAGCTGCCTGATCTTGAACAATATAGTCAAGCGCATAACCAAGTTTCAAAGACTTGTCTTTCAAGAAGCTGTAGCCAAGCATCAGGATAGCAGCCTCGGATTGTCTGAACGATAAACCACCCCACATTGTATCCTTCAAATATGCAATCGCACCTACGTCAAAAGTGGTTTTCACAAAATCTGATTTTATTAATGTTACAAAGTGAATTTTTAAATCAAAGTTGACCGTGTAAATATATCCACCATTAACATAAAGGTGAGTCTGAAGCGAATTTCGTTGGCTTAACCCAAAGTCAAAAGTTGAATTGATCAGGTGGTTGAAGCTCACTCCTGCATAATACTTTTCTTTTCTCCAGAAAACTCCTACAGCGAGATCGGGTCTTATCTGCGAAATCGATCCGCTTCCCTGAAGGTAAGGATCTGGGTGATCGATGTATCTGTATAAATCAAAATCAAAAGTTTGAGAATAAATTCCACCTCTAAGCCCCAAACTCAACTTGCCATCCTTAATGCCAAGATGATATGCGTATGACAATTGGGCTTCCATATTTGTTTGTGCCCCAAGATTATCGTGCGTGATATAACCTCCGAACCCACTATTTAATTTGAAGATAGGAGTAGTGAATGTTATAATCTGAGAGTTGGGAGCATTACCTCCACCATAGGATGGCGCGTAACCGGTCCACTGAGTTCTATGAAGAGCTGTTATTTTGGTTACACCTTCAACACCTGAGAATCCAGGATTGTAATAGATGGTATTGAACATGTATTGAGTGATGCCTGGATCCTGCTGAGCAAAAGCCCCACTAAGACAAACCACCTGCAATAGCCCAATGAAAAAATGTCTCTTCATCTAAAAAGTTTATTCCATGGAATAAAGATAGTGCAATTAATTTTACACTTTCAATACTAAGCAATTAAAGTGTAATAAAATAAGACTAACCCTAAAAACGTAGCTGTTAGATACTTATTTAATGTTGTTTGCCTTTTTTATATACAACTCCAACGCACCCGCCATGGATGGAGCATTTGGTAATGGCGCTTCAATATCTAAAATAAACCCACTGTCTCTCACTGCCTTTGCCGTAGAGGAACCGAAGGCGGCCAATCGGGTATTGTTTTGTTTAAAGTCTGGGAAGTTAACGACCAGAGAATTTACACCTGAGGGGCTAAAAAAAGCAAGTACATCATAGTAAACATTCTTAAGATCAGAAAGGTTGGCTGCAACCGTGTGGTTAATGACTGCTTCTGAGTATGAAAAACCATTTTCCTTCAAGAAATCCGGAATATCATTCTTGCGAATGTCAGAGCACGGATACAAGAACTTTTCATTCTTATGCTTCTTCAAAATCTCGAGAAGGTCTTTTGTGTCTTTTAATCCTGTAAATATTTTCCTTTTCCTAATAACGATATACTTCTGAAGATAATTAGAAGTTTGATCCGAGATACAGAAGTATTTCATTTCCGGGGGCATCTCGATTTTCAATTCCCGGCAAAGAACAAAAAAATGATCTACCGCATTGCGGCTGGTAAATATCACTGCCGTGTGCTGAAGGATTTCAATCTTTTGCTTTCTGAATTCTTTGAGCGGTACCGGCTCCACCTGGATGAACGGGCGGAAGTCAATCTTGATACCGAATCGCTCAGCCAGTTTCAAGTAAGGGGAATTCGGATCGGTGGGTGCTTCTTGGGTGACTAAGATGCTTTTCACTTTTCGCATCCTGTCAGTGGTTGTTTCAGTCATATCAACACATGGCGGTTCAGACCTAGAACAAAAGTACTTTCGTTAAAATTACTAACGGCAAGACTTCCGTGGCGCAAAGGTAAAAAAATAAATGGAAGAAATGGAAGGTGGCACGAGCCAATAATTTTAGATAAATCATAACTGCTCCAATCGCCAGCATAAAACAGGAAAGTTTTAGCAGGGTAAAGTAATTCAGTGCAATACCCATCGAATAACTGGCTACACTCACAATGGCCACGATGGAGAGTGATAGAATAACCATCCTGATAAAATTAAAAAATTGAAACCCAGAGGTGTCTTTCCAGCCAAACAAATTTGAAAGAAGAAAAGACAAGAGAAGTTTCATCATCATTAAACAGAAAATCAACACTGATACAAACAACCAGGTAGTAAAAGCTTGCCCTGTTGAGACATCTGCAAACCCACTGAGGAAGGAAACATTTGCGTCTGCGGAATGAGCAGTTATGCAGAGTGCTAACGAAGCAAGCGCGCTACAAAAAAAATAGAATAACAAGTTAACACTGGATGCAATTCGAAGGGATTGCCCATCGTCTCGATCGCGAAGATTAAAAAGTCTTGAAACGTTTAAATAGTCTTGTGTCAACTGGGGATTTGTGCGAAGCAAAGCGGTAATGTAAATCAGCAACAAAATAGTCGCTGAAATTATAAAGCTGGCGAAACCTGACGACTCGCGTTTGGGATTGTAATTCTCATCTTCGTTTGCTATCCACTTACTCTTCAGTTTCTCAAGCCCATTAGAAGAATAAACACTGAGCATCAGCGTCTTTGAGTATACTGCTTTTAGACTATCTGCATTGAGTTGAACAGTTGACTTTGTTTTAGCAACAAGTTGGCCGTTGATAAAAAGATAAAAAGTTGGTGGCCCTTCAATGTGCAATTTCATTCCCTTCGCCCCATTCATATCCAATAGCAAATGCAGGGTCTTCACATCGCGGTCGTTCGTATCTATGAATGCGCCCTCCGCATATTTTTTCCATTTTAGTTCCGGAAGGTCGTCACCTTTAGAGCCCTGCGCCAATAATCCGCCCTGGATAAAATACAAAAAGGATAAAAGGATGAATCGACCCATTAAAAAAAATTGAAGGCAAAAATAGGGATTAAAACTTTATCGCACCTTTGCATTTTCATTCAAGGTATGGCAGGTATTTACATTCATATTCCATTTTGCAAACAAGCCTGCTATTACTGTGATTTCCATTTTTCAACATCTCTTGACAATCGGAAAAAGATGGTAGAAAGCCTTTGCCGGGAAATCAGTATGCAAAAAAACTACCTCAGCAGCGAAATAGTTGATACGATCTATTTCGGTGGAGGCACTCCCTCCATGCTTGAGTTATCTGAAATTGACTCTGTTTTAAATAGTGTATTATCTAATTTCAAGGTTGGAAGTAATCCTGAGATTACATTGGAAGCAAACCCTGATGATCTATCTAAAGAAAAGCTCATAGGGATAAAAAAAATTGGAATCAACCGTCTTAGCGTTGGCATTCAATCTTTTGACGATAACATGTTAAAATTTCTGAACAGGGCTCATGATTCAAAAGCTGCTATCAATTCATTCTCAGATGCGCGTGCGTGCGGGTTTGATAATATCAGTCTTGATTTGATCTACGCCATTCCACATCAGAGTGACGAGCAGTGGGAAAGAAATATTGACACTGCATTGGCCTTGCAACCTGAGCATATTTCTTCGTATTCCCTTACTATCGAAGAAAAGACAGTGTTCGGCCAATGGAAGAAAAAGAAAAAACTAACTGAAGTTGATGAACCTGCTGCTGCGCATCAGCTTGAATTACTAATCGAGAAACTGACCGTAGCGGGGATGGAGCATTATGAGGTTTCCAATTTTTGCAAACCTGGCTTTTACTCAAGGCACAACAGTAGTTATTGGAACCAAACTCATTATCTGGGCATCGGGCCTGGAGCACACTCCTATAATACGCACTCACGTCAATTCAATATTTCAAATAATCCTCTTTATATAAAGTCCATCGATGCAAACATTGTTCCTTTTGAGTTGGAGGTATTAACCCGCGAGAATAAAATCAACGAATATATCTTCACTACTTTGCGAACAACATGGGGCTGCGATTTACAACGGCTTCAATCCGAATATCACTTTGATATTGAAAAAGAACAAGGTCCATTACTTAAGTCCCTTCTAACTAATGGCCTGGCAGTGCGACATGGCTCTGTCATCAAATTAACGAGTAAAGGAATGCTCTTGGCCGATAAAATTTCATCTGATCTCTTTGTAGAACCTTAAAGTGTCGTCCTTATTTATTATTTTTCTGGCATGACCGAAGAGGAAAAGAAAGTTTACATGCTGCTGAAAGCAGTTATTTTTCATTATCACGGCTTGGACGAAGCTGAAAAGCAGGACTTGGAGAACACGTCTGTAACGCTTGATGCGAAGAAAGCCCTCGAGTGGGCTATGGATTTTATTTCGACCGATTACATCACGGCATTTGATCGCGCACGCGCATATTTAAATAATCTTATTGGAGACTACGAAAAACCAAAAAGGATAGAACTCATAAATATGGTGTGGCAGTCTAACAATCTGAAAGGATATGTGACCGAGATGGAGGCTACCGCCATGCTTAAACTTGCTAAAGACTGGGGCGTAGAAAAGGAATTAATTCAATTGGTGCTTCAATAACGTTTACTTAAAAATCATTTCTTTCCAGTCAGCTTTCTTTAACGCAATAAATTGATTTCCAGTATCCATTGATTTTATTTGATCATACATTAAAGGCACGAGGTCAAAACCGGATGATGAAACAACTCCGCATTTCGGGCCCTGGCAAACAATCCACCAGTCTGCATGCGCAGGTTTTAACTCATCGAAGCGCGGCTCAATCAGCACTGTACCTTTCTCATCTGCCAATCCTAATTGAGAATTTTGTTTCAACAGAAATTTACCGTCTGCTAAACGGGTAATTAAGTTATACCGCAGGGGTAAGACCACTTTTGATTCTTTGTTTACTATGCCGTATATATGGTTTCGGGAAACAATGCATAAGCCATTTTGAAAATCGAATGGCTGGTCATAGTTTGGCTGCACCACAATTTTATCGGATGCGTTTATATATCCCCATCTGCCCAACAATTTAATGGCAGCCACTCCAT
>CAZNCO010000372.1:0-5244 GCA_964571345.1 uncultured Ohtaekwangia sp. | reverse complement strand
AGAGGAGTGAATACACTTGGTGATAGCGGGCCGCTGGTTGTTATTGATGGAATCGCTGACAGAGATGGTGGACTAAACAGGCTTAGTCAACAGGATATCGAAACGCTGTCTGTGTTGAAGGATGCATCTTCCGCAATTTATGGTGCACGTGCTGCTAACGGAGTAATTCTGATTGTAACAAAACGTGGTAAAAGCGGAACACCCAAAGTAACGTATGACTTCAACCAAGGCTGGTCGCAACTTACCGTTATTCCAAAAATGGCTAACGCGGTGGAGTATGCGAACATCATGAACGAAATGCCAATTTATAAAGGCATCTCAAATCCTAGTGAATGGAGTGCAGCCTGGGCAGGAATTCAACAGACAGGTACTTACACTTCTCCGACCACCGGGCAAACGGTAAACGCTAATTTTTCGCCAACAGATGTGCAAAAATATAAAGACGGGTCAGATCCATGGGGGCATCCAAATACCGATTGGTTTAAAGATGCGTTAAAAACGTGGTCACCGCAGTCTCGACACAACTTTCAAATATCGGGTGGTACTGACAATGTGAAGTATCTGGCTTCTTTTGGTTATGTATTTCAGGATGCAGTTTATAAAAACTCAGCCAGCTATTACAAGCAGTACAATATGAGGCTTAACCTCGATACAAAAATCAGCAAATACATTTCAAATAGTGTGGGCATCATGTTGCGCGAGGAGGATAGAAATTCGCCTACGCAGGATGTTGGAAGTATTTTCCGTATGCTGATGCGTGGTCGTCCAACGGAGCCTGAAGTTTGGCCCAACGGTTTGCCAGGGCCTGACATTGAAAATGGACAGAATCCATATGTGATTACTACAAACCAGACCGGTTATACTAAAAACCCTACTGATTATATTCAAACGAATGCCAAGTTTGAGATTACCAATCCGTGGATAGCCGGTTTGAAGTTGACATTATCTGGGTCATTTGATAAAACATTCAACCGCACCAAGAAGTGGGAGACTCCCTGGTATCTGTATACATGGGACAAAACTTCTTACGAGGCGGATGGGGTAACACCTCAACTTACTAAAGCATTGCGTTCCACATTTACTGATCCGCGCTTAACGCAAAATGAATATGTGAACACCAATTCCAACTTAACCTTTTTGTTGAACTATGACCGTACGATCAACAATGATCACACGATCGGTGTTTTAGTGGGCGCCACCAGAGAGATGTTTCAAACAGAATGGTTCAGTGCCTACCGCAGGCAGTACATCTCTTCAGCACTGGATCAGATGTTTGCAGGAGGTCCTTTTCAAACTGTTGATGGTGCAGGAATAAACCGTGCACGTTTGGGCTACTATGGCCGTATTACTTACAACTACAAGGAGAAATACCTTTTAGAGTTAATCGGTCGCAGGGACGGTTCTTCTTTCTTTCCGCAAAACAGCCGGTTTGGATTTTTCCCAGGTGTAATGGCAGGATGGAATATTTCCAATGAAACATTCTTCTCCGATAATGTGAAGTTCATCAACTTCTTGAAGATCCGCGGTTCTTACGGACAAATGGGTAACGACAGGGTGCAGTATTACAACTCTCCCGGATTAATTGACTACGCTTATCTTGCTGCCTATGGTTTTGGCCGGTTTCCGATCAATAACCAGGTTGCTACTACGGTTCAGGAAAACATTGTTCCCAATCCAACTTTCACTTGGGAGGTTGCAAAAAATAGCAACATTGGTTTGGAAGGAACCGCCCTGAATGGAAGATTGGATTTTGCTTTTGAATACTTCTTCAATACGAGAGACAATTTGCTGATTCAGAACACGGGTCTGATTCCGGGATCATCCGGATTCCCGGCCTTGCCTCCGGTAAATGCCGGCAAAGTTCAGAATTCAGGATTCGAATTTAAGCTAGGTTACAAAGGTGAAATATCAGGACTTAAATACTCGGTTGGTGCAAATGCAGGTTATGCAAAGAGTAAGGTTATTTACATGAGCGATAATCCCGGTATTCCGGATTATCAAAAACAGGCAGGTCACCAGATAAACTCTTTGGTTCTCTATCAGTCAGCCGGAGCCTTTAAAGATCAAGAAGCTATTAATCAAAATACGATTGACTATAGTGCAATCACTTCGGCTTTAAAACCCGGAGACATGCGATTTGTCGATATCAATGGGGATGGTAAGATTGATGCAAACGATGCTATCAATATGGATAAGTCAGGATTCCCGACTTTCAACTTTGGTGCAACCATCAACTTGCAATACCGGAATTTTGATTTGTCAATTCTGTTTCAGGGAGCAACCGGTGCGATCGTACGCTATCAAACTGAATCAGGTGACATTGGAAATTACTTGAAGTATAGCTATGATCATCGCTGGACAATTGATCATCCGAGCGCAACGGATCCTCACCTGGCTACCCGTGGTGATACCTACTACACAGGAGGTAACTTTGGTAACAACACCTACTTTATACTGAGCAAAAATTATGTAAGGCTGAAGAACATCGAATTAGGATATAATTTGCCCGTGCAATTAGGTAGCAAGGTTGGATTCAGTAATCTGCGGATTTATGTGAATGCGCTAAATATACTGACGTTTGCTGCCAATGATATTTTTGATCCAGAGATGGCACCTACCGGCAACCCGCCTGTCAATGCTAACTCTGGTCAGTATTATCCTCCCGCTAAGGTTATCAATACGGGATTACGTTTAACATTCTAAACAACACGCATCATGAAAAGAATATCTAAAGTATCGGCAATCATTTTGATGTGTTTGATTCTGCCTTTTTCGTGTAACGAAGATTTCCTGAACACCAAGCCGTTGGATAGAATTTCAAGTGGCGCTACGTGGACCGATGCCGCTTTATCTCAGGCATTTATTTACGGTGTCTATTCCTATTTGGGGCTAGGTGGCTTTGAAGAACAACAGCTTGCGGTTTACACGGATGAAGCAATGTTCACGCATGCCGGAAGGAATATTAACACGTTTACGGAAGCCAATGAAAGCCCTTCGAACGTTGCTTGGGTGAGCGATACGTACGCGTGGGGAAAAATGTTTATCGCAATACGGCAAGCCAATATTGCTATTGCGAATCTACCAACAGCAACGTTTGATGACGCTCAAGCCAAAGATCGGTTGCTGGGTGAAGCATACTTTCTGAGGGCTTATTACTGTCATCAGCTGCTTCGGTTTTATGGTGCATTTCCGATCATCGACAAGCCGTATGATCTGAACGCTGATTTTGCAATTGCAAGAAATACGTGGGATGAATGTGTGGCGTTCATTGTTTCAGACTTGAATCAGGCAGCAACATTATTGGATGGAAAAACAGAAACGGCAGGGCGTGCAAACAAACTTGCCGCCATGGCTCTTAAAGCAAGAGTTCTGCTATATGCGGCCAGTGATCTGCACGATATTCCAACGGCTTCTGCAAAATCCAGCACTATTAGCGGCTACGCGCATAAAGAGTATCTCGGCTCTTTGACAGGTGATCGCACTGCAAGATGGCAGGCAGCAAAAGATGCAGCCAAAGCAGTGATGGATGCAGGCACCGGTTACAAATTGAATTTGGCTGCTCCGGTGTCGGCTTCAGATGGAAAAAATAACTACATCGCATTGTCAATGGGTGGAGGGAGTGCTGTGGCCGATAAGTCTGCCGCTGTGGAATTAATTTTCCAACGCACAGAAACAACACTCTACACGGAAGAAAATAACTGGCCTTTGGGCGGTTTACACGTGGGCACCAACAATGGACCTAATGGTTATCATTGCTGGTCTGGCAATACACCCATTCAACAGTTAGTTGACGACTATGAAATGATGGACGGCTCCAGGTTTGATTGGAATAACACCGCACAAGCTGGTGCGCCTTATGTAGGCCGAGATCCAAGGTTTTATGCCACGGTATTATACGATGGCGCTCCCTGGAAACCACGCCCTTCTGACGTTGCCGGAATCGATCCAGTTAACCAGATTCAAAGCGGATACTATGATGATGGTAATGGTGGTATCATTAATGGCGTGGATACGCGCGAGTCGTCCGTTGAGAACTGGAACGGAAGCAGAACTCATTATTGGGTTCGTAAATTCATTGATCCAGATCCCGCAGTGGTTGACAATTTAAGCGGTACACAAGTTGTTCCTTGGCCGTTCCTCCGCTACACGGAAGCTGTCCTGAATTACATTGAGGCGTGTATAGAACTGGGGCAGGATGCTGAAGCCCAGTCATGGCTCAACAAGATCAGGTTTAGGGCTGGTATGCCAGCCACTACTGAGACGGGGTCAGCTTTAAAAGACCGCTATCGCAACGAGCGCAGAATTGAACTTGTCTATGAAGAGCATCGCTATCATGACGCTCGCAGATGGATGATTCCGGCAACCACCGTTGGTAGAGGAATAAAAGACGTTCATGTGCAGGCTAAATTGAAGGCGGGTCAAACACCCAACGTTCCTTACAAGTATGATCCAACGAAATATGACTATACTTACACGGTGGAGGACAATACTTCCAACGAAACCAGGAAGTGGGATGATAAAATGTATTATCGTGTACTAACACGTGATGAGATGAACCGGAATAGTAAGTTGATTCAAAATCCCGGTTATTAATTTTGATTTAGGGTTTTCTATAAATCTATCCCGGGAAACCGGGGTAGATTTTTTTTATTTTGTAACACCTTTGCCAATTCAATGAATAGATATCTTTCTCACATCGCTTTTTTCTTGTTTGCATCTTTTTGTTTGGCCTGCTCAGGTAATAAGACGGAATCTCATGCAGTAGCAGATAAGAAAACGCTTTTTACTCAGCTTCTCCCTGCGCAGACGAATATCAGTTTTAGTAATGACTTGTCTGAGGGGTTGAATACCAACATTATGATGTACGAATATTTTTACAATGGTGGAGGCGTGGCTGCCGGGGATTTGAATGGCGATGGCCTGGACGATCTCTATTTTGTTTCTAACATGGCATTAAACAAAGTTTATTTGAATAAGGGAAATCTTGAGTTTAAGGAGATTGGAAATATTTCCGGAGCGGAAGGGCGAAATGGCCCATGGAAAACAGGGGTAACTTTTGCCGTTGTTAATGGTGACGATAAGCTTGATATTTATTTGTGTTATTCGGGTGCCATGCCCGAACAGAAACGAACCAACCAGTTATTTATTAATCAGGGCAACGACAAAGAGGGTATTCCTCATTTCAAAGAGGAAGCAAAAAAATATGGGCTTGCCAGTGCGGCCTATAGCAATCAAGGCTATTTC
>CAZNCO010000371.1:0-5245 GCA_964571345.1 uncultured Ohtaekwangia sp. | reverse complement strand
ATACGAAGAAGAAATAAAACCACAATTGGATAAGTTGAACAAGCTTATCGCTGACATACACCTTCAGGATTTTACAAATCAGAAAAAGCAGATCAAGCCTTTGTTGGAGGCCGAAATCGCTGCCAGATATTACCTGGAAAAAGGGGCAGCTGAATTAAAACTGCAATCAAATGCAGAAGTAACGAAGGCCATTGAAGTTCTCAACAATCCCAGCCTGTACAAAAAGACTTTAAATCTTCCGTGACTATCACAAAGAAAAGAGTCAGGGGGTTCCTAATCACCCTCTTCATTTTCGTTGGCCTGATTTCGATCATGGACTCGTGCCTGCAATTCCGGATGAGTAAGTCAGAAATCGGGCAATATTTTCAAAACAAAAAGTACAAAGGTTCAATTCATCAATACGAAACCGAAACTCAGCGTATCATTAATTATCTGAAAGTAGGTGATACAGGTAAGCCACTTGTTGGTTTTGTTCATGGTTCACCGGGTTCTTTAAGCGCTTTCATCGATTTCATGGCAGACACCATTCTGCTTAAAGAAGCTCAATAGATTTTAGTTGATCGTCCGGGATTTGGTTACTCCAACTTCGGCAATGCCGAAAAAAATTTAAAGCGACAGGTTGATCTCATTAAACCAGTTTTAGCTGAGCAAAAATCAAAACGTCCGATTATTTTGGTTGGTCATTCACTTGGTGGCCCCTTCATTGCCCGAATGGCAATGGATTATCCAGAGTTGGTAGACGGCCTCATTATTGTTGCGGGCTCTGTAGCTCCAGATCTTGAGCCAAATGAAACTTGGTTTCGGGCTCCCTTATCTACCCCTTTTCTCAAATGGATATTACCCCGCTCCTTCCGGTCATCCAACGATGAGATCTATCATCTAAAACCAGACTTGCAGGAGATGCTGCCGATGTGGAAAAATATTATGTGTCCCGTAATTATCATCCAAGGCGGAAAAGATTCTCTGGTCGACCATCGCAATGCCATGTTTGCAAAACAAATGCTGACGAGTGCGCCTTCGGTGGAAATCGTCTATAAAGAAGGGATGAATCATTTTGTGCCGTGGACTAACCCGGAGCTTATTCGGGAAGCGATCCTAAAAATGTTACAAATAAAAAAATTAACAGAAATGAAAAAAGCACCCCTGTGAGGTGCTTCTTCGGTTTTAAAATTAAGATTTCTAATCTTAGCGCAAGAACAAAAGTTCTCTGTACTTCACCAATGGCCAATCTTCGTTGTCCACCAGCAACTCCAGTTTATCAACTGCATCGCGGATTACATCGAAGTACTTCTCCTTGATATCATCGCAGTAGGCAACTGCCTTCTCATGCGTATTAGTGAGTTTATTCACACGCTTGCGTTCTTCCACCATCGCACGCACATTGGTTTTAATGGTATCGATGTGCTCAGAGATTTCTTTGATTGTTTGAACCACGGTCTTGTTATCAACGCCAAGTCCTTTCAATCCATTTGCATTGTCAATCAACTTGCTTTGGTAGTTAATTGCAGTTGGGATAATGTGATTCATTGCAAGATCTCCCATCACACGCGCTTCGATTTGAACACGCTTGATATACGACTCCAGGCGGATTTCATTTCTAGCCTCAACTTCTTTGTGCGACAAAACACCATGCTTCTCAAACAAATCCAAAGACTTCTTAGTCAAATAGGCATCTAACGCACGAGGTGCATTTTTGACATTGCCAAGTTTGCGTTTCGCTGCCTCCTTCACCCAATCTTCTGAATAACCATCGCCTTCGAAACGGATATCTTTTGATTCTTTGATATACTTGCGCAACACTGTAACGATTGCCAGGCGTTTCTCTTCGCCCTTCTCAATCAAACCGTTTACTTCGTCATAGAATTTTGAGAGCTGATCAGCTACAATAAGGTTTAGGGCCGTCATTGGCGTAGCGCAGTTGTCGCTGCCGCCCACAGCGCGGAACTCAAACTTATTTCCAGTAAATGCGAACGGAGAAGTACGGTTGCGATCTGTAGCATCCAATATGATCTCAGGAATCTGGTCGATACCTAATTTCATATACATATTGTCTCCCTTCTCTATTTTGATATTTCCTTTTCCTTCTAATTCATCCAACACAGCGCTCATTTGCTTGCCAAGGAATACCGACATGATTGCAGGAGGAGCCTCATTCGCGCCCAGACGGAAATCATTGGGTTCGGTCGCAATGCTTGCTCTCAATAAATCTCCGTGCTCATGCACAGCCTTCACGGTAGTGATAAAGAATGTGAGGAACATTAAGTTATCGCGTGCAGAGCTGGTAGGTGCGTAAAGGTTCACACCGGTGTCTGTGATCAATGACCAGTTGTTGTGTTTACCGGATCCGTTCAAACCAGCAAATGGTTTCTCATGAAAAAGTATCTTCAGATTGTGCTTCTCTCCTACTCGTCCCATCACATCCATCATCAATTGATTGTGATCATTGGCTACATTCACCTCTTCGAAAAGCGGAGCTACTTCAAACTGACTTGGCGCAACTTCATTATGACGTGTACGAACGGGGATACCCAATTTCCAACACTCAATTTCAAAATCGCGCATGAAATCGTAAACTCTGGAAGGGATAGCACCAAAATAATGATCTTCCATTTGTTGTCCGCGTGCCGGAGCATGTCCAAACACAGTGCGTCCAGCCATTACTAAATCAGGTCGTGCATTGAATAATGCTTTGTCTACTACAAAATATTCCTGCTCTGGTCCTAGCGATGCAGTAACATGCTGAATATCCTTATCAAATAACTGAGCTACTTTTGTTGCTTCAGTATCCACAGCCTTTAAAGCCTTTAACAAAGGAGATTTTGTGTCCAGCGTCTCGCCCGTATATGAAACAAAAATGGTAGGGATACTTAAAGTACGTCCATACAAGAACATGGGAGATGTTGGATCCCAAGCGGTATACCCTCTGGCCTCAAAAGTACTGCGAATTCCACCACTAGGGAATGAAGAAGCATCCGGCTCTTGCTGAACAAGCTCACTACCTTTAAACTTTTCAATTCCTGACAAAGCATCAAAAAAAGAATCGTGCTTTTCTGCCGTACCACCGGTCATCGGCTGAAACCAATGGGTAAAGTGGGTTGCACCTTTTGCCATTGCCCATGATTTTGCAGCAGAAGCAACAGCGTCAGCTGTTTCCTCATCTATTTTCTCATGGTTCTTAATTGCTTTGCTTACCTTCTTAAAAACTGCCGGTGCCAATGTCGATCTCATTTGCTCCGTTCCAAAAACGTTCTCTCCGAAGAACTTTGAAATATTGGGGGTTGGTAGATCAACATGCACCTTAGTGTGCGCGTTGAGTTGTTTGAGCGCTTCAAAGCGTAAATGTGCCATAGTGGTTAGGATTTTATCTTTTTCGCTGCCAAATTAATTTATTTTTAACAAACGAGGGGTCATTTTTAACTTATTTTAAAAAAATCATAAATGTTTTTAGCAAAATAAGGTTCTAAATCGGTTGCACCTGAACAAAGTATTTTTAGAAATTCTAATTAACAGAATGTTATTTTTGCCGACTGATTTTCAATGTGTGTTATAAAATTGGCATTTGGTTAGATCGTGATGGTAAATTATTCTCCGTCCTTAAGGGCAATACTAATTTTTGAATGTGTTCTCGTGCTTGCCATGATTATTTCATTCAACCTGCCGCAGCTGGATATAATCGCAGCTTGGCAAGATCCGGAAAACAGATTTATCGTTAACGCCTTTCAATTCATTTCAGATTCAATCAGTTACTTCAGCATTGGAGTACCTCTTTTATTAGCGGTGCGAGCCGGGGTTCAAAAAGAAAGTAAAAAAAAAACATGGCTTACGTTGCTCTATTCTTTGCTTAGCATAGGGCTTGCTGGCCTTGTTTCATACGCGTGTAAAAAGACTTTCCTGGAGCCACGTCCTTACGAGGTTGACGCGCGCATCATACAGCTAAGTGTAGGCGGTGGATTTTCTTTTCCAAGCGGTCATACAACCGAAGCTTTTGCAGCAGCAATGGCATTATCGATTCTTTATATTGATAAAAGTTGGATTTGGGTAGTTTCTTTTAGTTGGGCAAGCTTCGTAGCAGCCTCGCGCGTATACCTTGGTGTACATTATCCATTTGACGTTTTCGCTGGCATGATGATTGGCACTTGTGTGGCCTATTTTCTACATCGATTGCTCTTCACAAAATGGCTGAATATAGAAAAGAATTTGACCCTATTAAACTAAACGCAATTGATTTACGTCTAAGCTTGCAAAGCTTAGCTCCATGAATACCATCTTTACAAAACAGCGTAGTGATTTTTTTTCCTATACAACTAGCGAGTATTACTTAAAAAACTTCTCCAAGGCATTGCAAAACTGGGATATGTTGCGCCTAGAAGAAGCTAAGGAATCTTCGAAAAAGAGAAGATTACAAAAAGACTAATTAGATTTTTTCACCGAACCACCGCTGCTGGAATGAGTATTCGTTCGGGTAGGATTGCCTCGGTAACGAATACTGCCTGCACTGCTAGCATTTGCTTCTAATTCTCTGGAAACGGATATTTTGACGCTGCCTGCACTACTCACCTCAGCAACAACAGACTCACTTTCCAAACTGTAGGCATCTACACTGCCCGCACTGCTCGCTTCAATCTGCAAATGGCTTGCTTTGCCTTCAAGTACTACCTCTCCCGCACTTGAAGTATCCACAGAAATGTCACCTGCTTCAGTTGTAATTTCCACCGAACCAGCACTGGATGCCGAAATATCTAGTCGTGTTGATTTGATCGGTTCTTCAGAGAAAACACTTGCGGCTGAGCTTACTGTAATTTTCTCCAGATTTACGTAAGTTACATAAACCTTCACATTCACTTTGGTTCTCCATTTACTATCACGCATCCGAATTCTGAGCGATGATCCTTCTATGTCAGTCGCCACGTCATGTAAATCGACTCCAGTTGCCTCCACCCGGGCGCTTTCTTTGTCTCCCTTTTTCAAATACACATCGATTGCCTGCGACACTTTAACCGATCTAAAAGAACTTATCGACCTAACTTCACTTTGCTGACCCCACGAAAACCAAGAGACCAACATTAACGCCCCAACCAATATTTTGCTCATATTCTTAAGTTTTGAATAAATGACCTTCTATCAGAAAATAGGTTGCTTCCATAGAATATTTTTTTTCTCGTGTAAGGAAATACCCTATTTTTAATTAATTTAGGACCATAAACCCGATATTTTAGCAGCAAATTAATTGACATCATGATTAAAG
>CAZNCO010000370.1:0-5261 GCA_964571345.1 uncultured Ohtaekwangia sp. | reverse complement strand
ATGTATGAGCTGTCGGCTCTTTGCGGAAATGAAAAAGCAGCGGCCAAAGCTGCCGAGTTGAAAAAAAGAATTTAGTATTTCATCGAGATGAAAGAAAAAGGGAGCCTGCGGGCTCTCTTTTTTATTTTATGCCTCTCATCAAAAAGTAACTTTTCGCTTCGTCAAACTTTCTTAGTTTTCAATTTAAATTTTGAAAGCTATGAAATGGCTATTAAAATGTTTCCGCTCAACGGTAAGAATATTTAAGCCATTCCATCTGACTGTAAACAAAATTATTAACAGATGAAAAGGATTGTTTTTTTGCTGGTGTTCGCTTCAAATTTGGCGCATGCCCAACAACTCACAGAACTTACCGTAGAAAAAATCATGCGCGATCCCAAATGGATCGGAGTAGCACCCTCAAATATTTTCTGGAGTGACGACAGCAAGCAAATTTATTTTCAATGGAATCCTCAAAATCTGCCGGGAGATTCTCTTTACACCGTCTCCACAACGAACTCCGTTCCCACCAAAGTAGATTACCAGTTTCGCAGGCGCCTCGCTTCCCCTTTCGGAGATTTCAATCAAGCGAAGACAAAAAAAGTATACGAGAAGAACGGAGATATTTTTCTGCTGGAGGTGGCTTCGGGAAAAATTACCCAAATCACAAATACCAGCGACCGTGAGTACAATCCTGCTTTCTCATTTGACGAAAAGAAAATTCTGTTTCTGGCAAATGGTAATTTGTACAAGTGGGAAATCAGCACCGGCACTTTCACACAAGTCACCGATTTTAAAAAAGGACTTAAGAAACCAGAGCCTAAACTCTCCGAACAGGAGAAATGGCTGAAAGCAGATCAACTCGCATACCTACAGATATTAAAAGAGCGCAACACGAAAAGAAAACTTACCGAGAAAAATCTGAAAGCAAATCTACCGAGACGAGCAAAAGAAATCTACCTCGATGACAAAAGTGTTGATAATATTCAATTGAGCCCAGATGAAAAATTCGTTACCTATCGCGTAAGCAAAAACCCGATTCCAAAAACTACTATTGTACCAAACTACGTGACCGAGTCGGGGTTTACAGAGGATATTTCCGGACGCACTAAAGTAGGTGCTGCCCAATCGGCACAAGAATTTTTTGTGTATGACATACAGAAGGACTCCGTGCTTCAGGTAAAGACGGATCAGATTGATGGAATCTTTGACTCTCCCGAATTCAAAAAAGACTATCCTTCCAAAGAAAAAAAATCCGACAATGATAAAAAAGAAAGCAAGTTGCCACCACGTGGAGTTATTTTCCAAAACCTGGAATGGAGCGATGACGGAAAAAATAATGTGATTTCTATTCGTTCGCAGGACAACAAAGACCGATGGATTATGTTGCTCGATGTTGTCACCCAAAAACTAAAGCTCCTCGATCGCCAGCATGACGATGCGTGGATTGGCGGGCCAGGCACAGGCGGATTTTTTGCAGGCACCAACATGGGCTGGATTAACAACAATACAGTTTGGTTTCACTCTGAAGAAAGTGGCTACTCACATTTATATTCAGTGGATATTGTCACTGGAAAGAAAACAGCCCTCACCTCAGGTAAGTACGAAGTGCAGCAAGCGAATCTCTCGAAAGACAAAAAATATTTTTACTTGACTACCAATGAAATTCATCCGGGTGAAAAGCAATTCTATATGATGCCCGTCACAGGCGGCAAGGCAGAAAGAATTACTACACGCACAGGCGCTCACGAAGTTTACCTCTCACCAGACGAAAAGTGGATAGCGTATCGCTACTCCTATAGCAACAAACCCTGGGAGCTCTTCTTGAAAGAAAATAAAAAAGAGGCGAAGGAAATTCAGGTTACAAACTCAATCACCAACGAATTTAAAAGTTACCCATGGCGCGATCCGGAAGTGATCACGATAAAAGCCCGTGATGGAGCAGATGTTTACGCACGCATCTACAAACCAGCCAAGACCAATGGTGCTGCGGTTATCTTTGTGCATGGCGCTGGCTATTTGCAAAATGCACACAAGTGGTGGAGCAGCTATTTCCGTGAATACATGTTCCATAATTTATTAGCCGACAAAGGCTATACTGTGCTTGACATGGACTACCGTGCAAGCGCAGGCTATGGCCGCGACTGGCGCACCAGCATCTATCGCTTCATGGGCGGAAAAGATTTAACGGATCATGTTGACGGTGCAAAGTGGTTGGTTGAAAATCATGGTATCAATCCAAAACGCATCGGCATTTATGGTGGCTCTTACGGTGGTTTCATCACACTCATGGCAATGTTCACTACACCTGACATATTTGCCGCAGGAGCCGCACTTCGCCCTGTAACAGACTGGGCACATTATAATCATCCGTATACTTCTAACATCCTGAACGAGCCTTTTACCGACAGTCTTGCGTATCAAAAAAGTTCACCACTCTATCATGCTGAAGGATTGAAAGGACACTTGTTGATTTGTCATGGCATGGTAGACACCAACGTGCACTTCCAGGATGCTGTGCGTTTGCAACAGCGGTTGATAGAACTTGGCAAAGACAATTGGGAACTGGCAGCCTACCCGATGGAAGATCACGGCTTTGTTGAACCGAGTAGCTGGACGGATGAATACAAACGCATTCTCAAATTGTTTGAAGAGAATTTGAAACAATAGTCGTTTCAGCTTCAGCTATCGCAATCAGTTAAATATGCGAAGGAATTCATTAATTGTTTAAGATAGCATTTGTTAATCTTCGATTGACCTAAACAATCATTAACCATCCAAATAATCGTGTATCGTTTTTTCCGCGAACGGTGCTAAAAAAAGCTTTTTATTTCACTAGCTTTTCTTTCCAATTCAACTCATTATGAAGTCTCCAAAAATAATTTCTGCGCTCTGTGGACTTTTCCTCTACACCGCATCCTTTTCTCAAGGCACGCAACTACTTCGCCAGCCTACGATAAGCAACGACAATATTGCATTTGTGTATGCCAACGATTTGTGGATCGTATCCAAAGAAGGTGGCGATGCAAAACGCCTTACCAGCAACGAAGGCCAGGAAAGCCTGCCTCACTTTTCGCCTGATGGAAAGTGGATTGCTTTCACCGGACAATACGATGGCAACACCGATGTCTATTTAATTCCAACAGAAGGTGGCCAACCTGAGCGGCTCACGTGGCATCCCGGTGCGGATTTTGTGACAGGATGGACTCCCGATGGAGAAAA
Source organism: uncultured Ohtaekwangia sp. (assembly GCA_964571345.1). Taxonomy (GTDB): domain Bacteria; phylum Bacteroidota; class Bacteroidia; order Cytophagales; family Cyclobacteriaceae; genus ELB16-189. The sequence goes on along the minus strand of CAZNCO010000370.1, from coordinate 2,060 downwards.
TATTTTATTTGCCTCTTCGCGAGAAGCGGTGCCCACTAAAGAATCAAGAATTTTTAAAATCAGCCGCAAGGGCGGAATGGAAGAACCGCTTGACATTCCTCGTGCCGTGGCCGGAGAAATTTCGGAAGACGGAAAATACATCGCCTATCAGCAAATCGGATTTTGGGATCCGGAGTGGCGCAACTACCGCGGTGGCCAGGCCAAACCAATCTGGATTGTGGACCTGAAAAATAATTCCTTGAAGATGACTCCCCAAACAGACAATGAGCGACACACCGATCCTGTATGGTTAAATAATGTGGTGTACTTTCTTTCCGAAAAAGATTATGCAAACAATGTGTGGTCGTTCAATCCTTCCAACAATGAATTGAAACAACAAACCTTTCACACCGACTTTGATGCGAAGAGCCTGGATGCTGGCGGTGGCTTGATCGTATATGAGCAAGGTGGATACTTGCATATACTTAATCCAGCCAACGGTTCTACCAAACAACTGACCATCAACGTGCGTGGCGATTTTCATTGGGCACGGGAGCGTTGGGAAGAAGTAAAGCCTACTTCGCTTACCAATGCCTCGCTTTCTCCTACCGGTCAACGCGCTTTGTTTGAATACCGGGGAGAAATCTTTACCGCGCCAAAAGAGAAAGGCGACTGGAGAAATATTTCGCACAACTCTGCTGCTGCCGATCGCTCACCGGTGTGGTCGCCCGATGGAAAAAAGATTGCGTGGTTCAGCGATGCATCCGGAGAATATCAATTGGTGATCAGCGATCAGGAAGGAATTGAGAAGCCAAAAACAATTTCCATTGCCAACCCAACATTCTTTTTCAAGCCCGCGTGGTCTCCGGATAGCAAATACATTGCCTTCACCGATACCGATTATACGTTATGGTACACCGATGTGAACTCCGGCATCACCAAAAAAATCGACACCGATCGTTATGCTCATCCCAACCGCACGCTTAATCCCGTGTGGTCACCCGATAGCAAATGGATTGCCTACCCGCGTTTGCTCGACAATCATTTCAAAGTGATCAAAGCATTTAATATTGAAACCATTCAAAGCCTGCAACTTACCGATGGAATGGCCGATGCTATCTCGCCTATATGGGATGCCACTGGAAAATATCTGTATTTCCTAGCAAGCACCAACTATGGATTGAACACGGGCTGGCTCGACATGAGCTCTTACGATCACCCCGTCACACGTGCGCTCTATCTTATCGTGCTAAGTAAAGATGAACCTTCGCCTATTGCTCCGCGCAGTGATGAAGAAAAAGATAAACCGAAAGACGAGAAGAAAGATGCAACACCTGTAGTAAAAATTGATATGGACGGAATTGCGAACCGGATACTTGCTGTAGATGTTCCGCTCCGAAATTATTCTGCTTTACTACCCGGCCCTGATGGTTATGTTTTCTACCAGGAGGTTATTGCCAATCAGCAAGGCGAAACATTGCACCGCTACAATTTCAAAGAGCGCAAGGCGGAAGTTTTTCTTTCGCCTGTTACAAGTGCCTCTGTTTCGCACGATCGGAAATCCATTCTCTATCGCAGTAATAGTATGTGGGGAATCCTCGGCACCAGCGATGCCAACAAAAAAGTCGGAGACGGAAAATTAGAATCACTTGCATCGATGAAATTAAAAATCAACCCGATGGAAGAATGGAAACAAATCTTTCGCGAAGGCTGGCGCTATCAGCGCGACTTCCTTTATGTGAGCAATGTGCATGGCGCTCCTTGGAACGACATTTACAAATGGTATAGTCCGTGGATTGATCATGTACGTCATCGCACCGATCTAAATTATGTGATCGATATATTAGGAGGCGAAGTTGCGATCGGCCATAGTTACACAAGTGGTGGCGACTTTCCGAACATTGATAATGTACCCGTTGGCCTGCTTGGCGCTGATTATGAAACAGACACAGGATATTATCGTTTCAGTAAAACGTATCTTGGCGCAAGCTGGAACCCCGATGTGAAAGCTCAGCTCAGATCACCCGGTGTAAATATTTCTGCTGGCGATTATCTGCTGGAAGTCAATGGGCAAGCCGTTT